>JAHZJY010000179.1 GCA_022600695.1 Actinomycetes bacterium
GAACTCGGCGTCCGGGTAAACCGATGTCGGCGCCATGGCGCGGACGGTCAGGCTCGAGGACACCGGCTCGCCCCGGGAGAGCAGCCAGTTGCGCAGCGCCCCGGCGATCACCGCGAGCACCACATCGTTGACATCGCAGTCATAGCGAACCCGGAGCCGGCGGAAGTCGGCCAGCGGGGCGGAGGCGACGGTGAAGCGGCGATGCCGGGACACCTTCGTGTTCAGCGGACTGGCCGGGGCGCTGCCCCGCGCAGCCCGGCGGGCCACATCGCCGGCCCGCCGGACCAGCTGAGCCAGTTCGCCGGTGTTGGTCGCGACATCGACCGCCGTCGAGCGCAGCGCCCGCAGCTCCTCACCGGGACGGGCCAGCCAGTCCCCCAGCGCCTCCACGATGAGACGGCCGTCGGACGGCTCCCGGACAGGTAGCCAGATATCCACGCCCACGTCGGCCGGTCGGCGGGTGCGGTCGGCGATGACATGGCCGATCTCGCATGCCGTCATTCCGTTGATCAACGCCTGATGCGACTTGATGAACAGGGCGAGCCGGTTCCGCTCCAGACCCTCGATGAGGTACATCTCCCACAGTGGCCGGCTGCGGTCCAGCGGGCGACCCGCCAGCCGGGAGACCAGGTCGTGCAGTTGGCCGTCGGATCCCGGGGACGGCAGCGCCGAACGCCGCACGTGATAGGTGATATCGAAGTCGGGATCGTCGATCCACACCGGGCGGCCGATACCCAGCGTCACCTTGCGCACCTTCTGCCGGTAACGCGGAATCTGCGGCAGCCGCCGCTCCACGGTTTCCAGCAGCGTCTCGTAGCTCAGCCCGCCGCGAGGACGCCGCAGGATCGACAGCGAGCCCACATACATGGGCGTCGCGGTGTCCTCCCGCTGGTAGAACGCCGCATCCGAGGGCGAGAGCCGGGTCACCATCGCCGCGTGGTCTCCTCACTCACCCTGCCACGGTATCGGTGCGGGGCCGGACATCCCAGCGGTCGCACCGGCGGCAGGGGGCGGGCCTGAAGCTACACTGACGGCCGACCGTGCCGAGAGGGGATCGACGATGGGCACAACCGCGAGTGCGAATCACGTCAGGTTCGTTTCGTCCGCGGCGGCCCCTGCGAGCACACGGGACTCCGGCAGCCGGAACCGAACCAGTGGATGACACCTCGCACGAAGCGTTCGGGAATCGCACACAGCCGGCCGTTCCCGATGTCACCGTTTCCGCGGTCGTGTGCGCCTACACCGACGCCCGGCGCGAACTGTTGGACGGTTCGATCGAGGCGATTCTGGCGCAGCTTCAGCCCGGCGATCAACTGGTCGTGGTCATAGATCACAACGCCAAGCTCCTCGAGCGGGTTTCGGCACAGTACGGATCGCGGTCAACGGTGGTTCCCAACGGCAACGGGCGCGGGATATCCGGTGCCCGAAACGCCGGGATCACTGCCTCGACGGGAGATGTCGTCGCTTTCGTCGATGACGATGCCCGGATCCAGCCGGACTGGCTCAAACGTCTCCGGGACGATTACCGCGACCCGGCGGTGACCGGCGTCGGAGGCAATGCCCAGCCGGTGTGGCCGGCCGAACGGCCGCCCTGGTTTCCGGTCGAATTCGATTGGGTGGTCGGCTGCAGCCATCGCGGTCTGCCGGAAGATCCGGCCACCGTTCGCAACCTGCTGGGCTGCAACATGTCATTCCGAAAGACCGCACTGGACGGCATCGGCGGTTTCAGCTCGCAAATCGGTCAGGTCGGAGCCGGCCTCATGCGGTGCGACGAAACAGAGCTGTGCATCCGACTCGGTCAGAAATCGCCCGCATCCCGTCTGCTGCTGGATCCCGAAATCAAAGTGCGGCATTGGGTCTCGGAAGACCGCACCAGTTTCCGGTATTTCCTGCGCAGATGCTTCTGGGAGGGATATTCCAAACACCAACTCGCCACGCTGGTGGGAAGTTCGGACGCGTTGAGCACGGAGCGGTCCTACGCCTACACCGTTCTGCCGATGGCGTTCGCGCGGGGGCTGATCGGCGGCATCACGTCCCCGGGGAAGCGGCTGGCCCACCTGGGGCAGAGCGCGGCACTGGTCGTGGGACTGGCGGCAACGACCTACGGCTATGTGTATTCGAGGGTTCAATCCCGGTTCCGGCGAACGTGACGGGGCCCCTCATTCCTCGACGAACAGTAGAATTCGTCCGGTGATGTTCAGGCTGCGCCGCCTCGGAGCACTCGCCGGGATCGCTCTGCTGCTCACCTGGGCGCCCGGCGCCGTCGCCGAGCCGACCGAGGGCGACACACCCCCCGCGCCACCCCCGCCGGTCGGCTCGACCACTCTGGCATTGGCGGATCTCGGCTCGTCGAACACGATTCGGTTCGATGCGCGAAGGGACGTCACGAGTAGCTCGATCTCGTTCACGGTGCCGCAGGGTCTGGCCACGGCGACGTTGAACGCGACGCTCGAAGTCCCGGTCAACCTCCGCTTCGGCGCGTTGACCGTGACACAGGGCGAACGCACCATCAGCCGGATGAAGC
>JAHZJY010000180.1 GCA_022600695.1 Actinomycetes bacterium
ATCCGGCAATGACCAACTGGTGCCCCGCGATCTGGTGTTCCCGCCGGAGAAAACCCGCGATGACATCAAGAAGTCCCAGGACGCCGACTTCCGGCGGTCCGAGGACAACGCCCAGTACGCCGCCCTGAACTACCTGAAGTATCCCAAGTCGGTCACTGTGGACCGGGTCGACGATCCCGGTCCGTCGGCCGGGAAACTGCGGGTCGGTGACGTCATCGAGAAGGTCGACGGCACCGCGGTGGCCGACCTGGAGGCGTTCACCGGGCTGATGAAGTCCACCAAACCCGGCGATGAGCTGGACCTGGGCCTGCGGCGGCACAACGCCCCGCCGAGCACCGCCCGGATCACCCTCGGCGCCAACGACGACCGCGACTCCGGCTATCTGGGCATCGCCGTCCTCGACGCCCCGTGGGCCCCGTTCACCATCGACTTCAACCTGGCCAATATCGGCGGGCCGTCGGCCGGGCTGGTCTTCAGCCTGGCCGTCATCGACAAGCTGACCACCGGTGACCTCAACGGGTCGAAGTTCGTGGCCGGCACCGGCAGCATCAGCCCGGACGGGACCGTCGGCCCGATCGGCGGGATCACCCACAAGATGGTCGCCGCCCAGGAGGCGGGGGCGACGGTGTTCCTGGTGCCGGCCGAGAACTGCGCGGAGGCCCGCACCGTGACCGACACCACGATGGAGCTGGTCAAAGCCGAGAACCTGACCCAGACCGTGGATGCGCTCAAGGCGTTGGCAGCGGGTGGTGACCCGCCGCTGTGCTAGATGCGTAGAGTTGGGTTCGTGAATTTCGGAGCGCGTCGTGGAGCGTGTCAATGAGCATCCGTCCCCCCGCCAAAATGCCGGCGCTGACCCGCCGTAACCGCACTTTCCTGGTGATCGGCATCGTCGTCATCGCGGTTCTGCTGGTCGGGCCCCGCTTCATCGACACCTATGTGGACTGGCTGTGGTTCGGCGAGCTGGGCTACCGCTCGGTGTTCACCACGGTGTTGGTGACCCGGCTCGTCATATTCCTGGTGGCAGCGCTGCTGGTCGGGATCATCGTGTTCGCCGGCCTGGCGCTGGCCTACCGGACCCGGCCGGTCTTCGTGCCGACCGCCGGCCCCAACGACCCGGTGGCCCGCTACCGCACCGCGGTGATGAGCAAGCTGCGTGCCTTCGGTATCGGCATCCCGGTGCTGATCGGGCTGATGGCCGGCCTGGTGGCGCAAAGCTACTGGCCGCGCATCCAGCTGTTCCTGCACGGCGACAGCTTCGGTGTGACCGACCCGCAATTCGGCCTCGACCTCGGCTTTTACGCTTTCGACCTGCCGTTCTACCGGCTGGTGCTGTCATATCTGTTCGCGGCGGTGTTCCTGGCGTTCCTGGCGAACCTGGTGACGCACTACGTCTTCGGCGGCATCCGGCTGGCCGCCGGGTCCGGGGCGCTGAGCAAGGCCGCCCGCATCCAGCTGATCAGCCTGGTCGGCACGCTGGTGCTGCTCAAGGCGCTGGCCTACTGGCTGGACCGCTACGAACTGCTCTCCAACACCCGGGCGGGCAAACCGTTCACCGGGGCCGGCTACACCGATATCAATGCGGTGCTGCCGGCGAAGCTGATCATGCTGGCGATCGCGGTGATCGCCGCGGCGGCGGTGTTCTCGGCGCTGTTCCTGCGGGACCTGCGGATTCCGGCCATCGGCGTGGTGCTGTTGCTGCTGAGCTCGCTGATCATCGGGGCGGGCTGGCCGCTGATCGTCGAGCAGTTCAGCGTCAAGCCGAACGCCGCGCAGAAGGAAAGCGAGTACATCGGGCGCAGTATCACCGCCACCCGGCAGGCCTACGGGCTGACCGAGGAGTCTGTCACCTACCGCGACTACAGCGGCAACGCCTCCATCAACGCCAAGCAGGTGGCCGCCGACCGGTCCACCACCTCCAATATCCGGCTGCTCGACCCGAACGTGATCAGCCCGGCGTTCACCCAGTTCCAGCAGGGCAAGAACTTCTACTTCTTCCCCGATCGGCTGTCCGTCGACCGCTACCGGGGCCCGGACGGCAACCTGCGCGACTACGTGGTGGCCGCGCGTGAGCTCAACCCGGCTCGGCTGATCGACAACCAGCGCGACTGGATCAACCGGCACACCGTGTTCACCCACGGCAACGGGTTCATCGCCTCCCCGGCGAACACGGTGCGCGGGATCGCCAACGACCCCAACCAGAACGGCGGGTATCCGGAGTTCCTGGCCAGCGTGGTCGGTGCCAACGGCACCGTCGTCTCACCCGGCCCGGCGCCGCTGGACCAGCCGCGCATCTACTTCGGCCCGGTGATCTCCTCGGGCACCGCCGACTACGCGATCGTCGGCAAGAACGGTGAGGACCGCGAGTACGACTACGAGACCAACACCGAGACCAAGAACTACACCTACGCCGGGGCGGGCGGGGTGTCGATCGGCAACTGGCTGACCCGTTCGGTGTTCGCGGCGAAGTTCGCCGAGCGTAACTTCCTGTTCTCCAACGTGATCGGCTCGAACTCGAAGATCCTGTTCAACCGCAACCCGGCCGAACGGGTCAAGGCCGTCGCGCCCTGGCTGACCACCGACAGCACGGTGTACCCGGCGATCGTCAACAAGCGGATGGTGTGGATCATCGATGGTTACACCACGCTGGACAACTACCCGTACTCGGAGCTGACCAGCTTGAGTTCGGCGACGGCGGACTCCACCGGGGTCGCGATCAACCGGCTGCGGCCGGACAAGCAGGTGTCCTACATCCGCAACTCGGTCAAGGCCACCGTCGACGCCTACGACGGCACCGTGACGCTGTACGCCCAGGATGAGCAGGACCCGGTGCTGGCGGCGTGGATGAAGACCTTCCCGGGCACGGTCCAGCCGAAGTCCGACATCTCCAAGGAACTCGCCGCGCATCTGCGGTACCCGGAGGACTTGTTCAAGGTGCAACGCGCGCTGCTGGCGAAGTACCACGTGGACGATCCGGTGACGTTCTTCTCCACCTCGGACTTCTGGGATGTGCCGCTGGACCCGAACCCGACGGCGTCGAGCTTCCAGCCGCCGTACTACATCGTCG
>JAHZJY010000181.1 GCA_022600695.1 Actinomycetes bacterium
CCTGCAGGCCTACCTCGGCGCACTCGCCGGCGGTCACGTCGTCCTACCGGTACCGGCCGACCGGGACCATTCGGCACTGTTATCGACCTACCGGCCCGACGTGGTCATCGGCGCCGACGGTGTCATCGACCACCGCGGCCGACGACCGCACCGGCTGCACCCGGATCTGGCTCTGTTGGCGAGCACCTCGGGAAGCACCGGTTCACCCAAGACGGTTCGGCTCTCGGCCCGGAATCTGCGCTCTAATGCCGCCTCCATCGCCGAGTATCTCCGGCTCACCGGCGCCGACCGCGCCGTGACCACGCTGCCATTGTCCTACTGCTACGGCGCGTCGGTGATCCACAGCCATCTGCTGGTGGGGGCAGCACTGATCCTCACCGACCGGTCGGTGATCGACGACCGCTTCTGGGCACTGGTGCGCCGTCAGGGCGCGACGAGTTTCGCCGGAGTGCCGTACACCTTCGCCCTGCTGGATCGGGCCGGGTTCGCCGACATGGACCTACCCGATCTGCGTTACGTCACCCAGGCCGGCGGCCGCCTCGAGCCTGAGACGGTGCGCCGCTACGCCAGCCTCGGCAGACGGCGCGGTTTCGACTTCGTCGTCATGTACGGCGCTACCGAAGCCACCGCCCGGATGGCCTATCTCCCGCCGGATATGGCCTTGCACCGGCCTGAGGCGATCGGGCGGGCGATCCCCGGCGGACGGTTCGACCTGGCCCCCCTCGATGGTTGGAACCAACCCGATATCGGGGAACTGGTCTATCGCGGGCCCAACGTGATGATGGGCTACGCCGAATCGACGGCTGACCTGGCCGCCCCGAGTACGGTCGAGGTGCTGCGCACCGGCGATGTCGCCCGACACCTCGGTGACGGGATCTACCAGGTGGTCGGACGGTTGAACAGGTTCGCCAAGCTCTACGGGCTCCGGATCGACCTCCAGCGCGTCGAGTCGGCGATCGCGACACCGGAAGTCCCGGCCATCTGCACGGAGTCCGACGGCCGGTTGGTGGTCGCCGCCGCCGGTCGGACGGACACGGCTGAACTCCGGCGGCGCACTGCGCTGGCCGCCGGATTGCCGCCCGATGCGGTGCGTGCCCTCTGCCTACCCGAACTGCCTGCGCTGCCGTCGGGGAAACCCGACTACGAACAGCTGCGGATACTCGCCGAGACCGGCGACGACTCCCGCCGCGCCGGTGTGCGCGAGCTCTTCGCCGATGTGCTGCAGATCGACCCGACTCAGGTGACCCCGGATCGCAGCTTCGCCGACCTGGGCGGAACGTCGCTGTCCTACGTGAGAACCTCGGTGCGGCTGGAGCGCATCCTGGGCTGCCTGCCCTCGCAATGGCCCACCCGGACGGTCGCCGATCTGGAGGCGACGAGCCCGGCCGCGGGCCGGCACCGCGGATCGGTCATCGACACCGGGGTGGCATTGCGAGCCATCGCGATCGTACTGATCGTCGGATCGCACGCCGGCTTGTTCGAACTCTGGGGCGGCGCCCATATCCTGTTGGCGGTCGCCGGGTTCAATTTCGCCCGGTTCGGCCTGGGACGGATGCCCCGGCGGGAGCGCTTCAGCCGGACCATCGGGACCATCGGGTGGATCGCCATTCCGTCAATCATCTGGATTGCCGCCGTCATGGCCTGCACCGATGACTACGGGCCCACCAATCTGATTCTGCTGCAGAAGATTCTGGGTCCGTCAGACAGTATGACCGCCGGGCGAATGTGGTTCATCGAGGCGTTGGTATGGACGCTGCTGGCCGTGGCGGTGGTGTGTTTCGTACCAACGGGCGACCGCCTCGAACGACGCTGGCCGTTCGGCTTCGCGATGGCCTTCCTGACTCTTGGCCTGGCGCTGCGCTATGACGTGGTGGGGCTGGAGATGGGGCGGGCAGCGTGGTTCGGCATGCTGGCATTCTGGTTCTTCGCTGTGGGGTGGGCGGCGGCCAAGGCAGAGACGGTCTGGCAGCGGGCCGTCATTTCGGTGGTTGCGCTGATCGCACTGCACGGCTATTTCGGTAGCGGGCAACGCGAAGCACTCGTCGCCGCCGGCCTGCTGCTGTTGATCTGGCTGCCCGCGTTGCGCTGCCCCACCACGGTGGCCGTCGCAGCCGGGGTCATCGCCGAGGCATCGCTGTACACCTATCTCACCCATTTTCAGATCTATCCGGCGTTCGGCCACCCGTTGCCGGGGGTGTTCGCCGCACTATTGGTGGGCGTGGGTCTGACCTGGTGTGTCAACGCACTGCGCCGGGGATTCAGGACCCGGGAAACACGGCGGCGCCGACCGACCGCGCCCCAGCGCCGACACGAATCCGGCCACCCGGCACCATAGGAGGATGCCCGCCGCCCTGCCCGCAGCGGCACCCACAACGGTGCTGTGGTTCCGTCGCGATCTACGACTGCACGACCTGCCGCCGCTGCTGGCGGCCGGCGGCGCCGGAACCGGCGTGCTGGCCTGTTTCGTCCTTGACCCGCGTCTGGAGGCCAGCGCCGGCCCACGTCGGCTTCAATTCCTCGGTGATTCGCTGCGGGAATTACACGACGCACTGGGCGGCCGGTTGCTGATCACCCGGGGCCGCCCCGAGGAGCGCATTCCGCAGATCTGCGCGGCGGTCGACGCCACCGCTGTGCACATCTCCAGCGACTTCAGCCCATTCGGGGTTCGCCGTGATGTGGCCGTCGGCGCGGAGCTGAGCGCCCGCCGTATCGACCTGATCGCGACCGGCTCGCCCTATCTGGTCTCACCGGGCCGGGTCACCAAGGACGACGGAACCCCTTACAAGGTGTTCACCCCATACTTCAGGCGATGGCGGGAGATCGGCTGGCGTGCGCCCGCGCAATCCGATCCGATGTCCGTGGCTTGGGTCGACCCGGTCGGCATGGCCGGCCTGCCCGACCACGTCGACGCCCCGAATCCCGGTGTGACCCTGGAAGTACCGGGCGGCGAGGCGGCCGCGCGACACCGCTGGAAGGAGTTTCTGTCCGACGGGCTCGGTGACTACGCCACTGATCGCGACCGGCCGGACAAGACGGGTACCAGCCGGATGTCGGCCCACCTCAAGTTCGGCACCATCCATCCGCGGACCATGGTGGCCGATCTGACCCTGCGCGACTCTGGCCCCGGCGCCTACCTGCGCGAACTGGCGTTTCGGGACTTCTATGCGGCGGTGTTGCACCAATGGCCGGTCAGCGCCTGGCGTAACTGGAACGCCTCCTTCGACACCATCGAGGTCGACACCGGGCCGCAGGCACGGGCGGCCTTCGAACTGTGGAAACAGGGCCGGACCGGGTATCCGATCGTCGATGCGGGTATGCGCCAGTTGGTCGGGACCGGCTTCATGCACAACCGGGTTCGGATGATCGCCGCCTCCTTTCTCGTCAAGGATCTGCACCTACCGTGGCAGTGGGGGGCCGGCTGGTTCCTCGAGCAGCTGGTCGACGCCGACATGGCCAGTAATCAGCACGGCTGGCAGTGGTGCGCGGGAACCGGTACCGACGCCGCACCGTACTTCCGGGTCTTCAACCCGACCGCCCAGGGCGAGAAGTTCGATCCGTCCGGCGACTATGTGCGGCGCTGGGTGCCAGAACTCGCCGGGACCGCTGACGTCCACCGGTTCAAGACCGGGCGCCCGGCCGACTACCCCGAGCCGATGGTGGACCACGGCGCCGAACGCGCCGAGGCGCTGCGGCGGTACGGGCTGATCCGCTGAGTGCGGGATCCGCGCCGACCTGAACGGTGGTGTGCCAGAATATCGTCAGTCGAACGACAGGAGCCGCAATGGTCAACACCGAGGTGGAGCGCTACTCGGACGTCGATCCCACCCAGGTGCCCTCGGCCGCGTGGGGCTGGAGCAAGATCACCTATCGCACCTGGTACGCACTGGGGATTTTCATCATCGTCTTCCTGCTGGGCATGCTCCGGGGCAATCACGTGGGCCACGTGGAGGATTGGTTCCTGATCGCCTTCGCCGCCATTATCGCCGGGGTACTGCTGCGGGACGTCATCATGCGCCGCCGGGGCATGCTGCGCTGACCGCACCACGCGACCGATCGGGGCCCTACTCGTCCGTTGCTGCCAGTTGTCCGCACGCGGCCGCGATATCGCTGCCGCGGGTGTCTCGGACCGTGCACGAGACCCCCTGCGCCCGAACCCGGCGCACGAACTCCCGCTCGACCGGCTTCGGGCTGGCATCCCATTCGCTGCCCGGAGTGGGGTTCAGCGGAATCAGGTTCACATGCACCAGCGGGCCCAATGCCCGGTGCAGCTTGGCGCCCAACAGGTCGGCCCGCCAGGGCTGATCGTTGACACCGCGGATCAACGCGTATTCGATCGAGACCCGCCGACCCGTCAGTTCTGCGTAGTAACGGGCCGCGTCGAGGGCCTCGTCGACCCGCCAGCGGTTGTTCACCGGAACCAGGGTGTCGCGCAACTCGTCGTCGGGGGTGTGCAGCGACAGCGCGAGGGTGACTCCGAGGTGCTCGTCGGCGAGCCGCCGGATGGCCGGCGCCAGTCCGACGGTGGACACCGTGACCGAGCGGGCCGAGATCCCGAAACCCTCCGGGGTCGGGGCCGTGATGCGCCGGACGGCGGCCCGCACCCGTGCGTAATTCGCCAGCGGCTCCCCCATGCCCATGAACACGACATTCGACAGCCGGTCGCCGCCCGGTCCTCGGTGAGGCAGGTCGCGCAGCGTGACCATCGCGGCGCGGACCTGCTCGAGGATTTCGGCGGCGCTGAGGTTGCGGGTCAGCCCGCCCTGCCCGGTGGCGCAGAAAGGACAGGCCATCCCGCAGCCGGCCTGTGAGGAGATGCAGACCGTGTTCCGGTTCGGGTACCGCATCAGCACCGATTCGAAGGTGGTGCCGTCATGACCGCGCCACAACGTCTTTCGGGTGTCTCCGTTATCACACTCGATCTCCCGCACCACCGTGAGAAGAGCCGGGAACAAGGTGTCGGCCACCGCGTCGCGGACTGAAGCGGGCAAGTCGGTCATCTGCCGGGGGTCGGCGAGCATCCGGCCGTAGTACTGGGCGGCGAGCTGTTTGGCACGGAAGGGGGGCAGCCCGAGTTCTGCGACGGCTTTGGCGCGCCCGTCGAGATCGAGGTCGGCGAAGTGCCGCGGGGGTAGCCCCCGACGGGGCGCATCGAAGACCAGGTCCTGCTTCACGGTTTCAGTATCCCGGTCACGCCGGTATCCGGAGTCATGCGAGCAGACTGAGCACGATCCAGGTGGCCGCCGCCGAGGGCAGTGCGCCGTCGATACGGTCCATCAGCCCGCCGTGGCCGGGCAGCAGCGTGCCCATGTCCTTGATGCCCAGATCGCGTTTGAACTGGGACTCCACCAGATCCCCCAGGGTCGCCGTGATGACAAGCATTATTCCCAG
>JAHZJY010000022.1 GCA_022600695.1 Actinomycetes bacterium
CGACATGGGTCTGGGAGACGCCATCAACGCCGACATCCAAAGCCAGTCGGGGCGCTTCGGCGTCGAGTACACGATGTGGCGGGTTGCCAATCACTTCAACCACGTCCACGTCACCGTCGGCTGACCGGGGCGATCTCAGCCAGGTGTGACCGACGGCGCGTTGATCTGTTCGCCCAACTCGTGGAGCACCCGGCGAAGCTCATCGACCAGCCAGGTGCGGTTCCTGCTCTGATAGACCCCCAATAGGGAGCGGTAGTACCACAGGTGCAACTGCGGGTCACTCACGGAAAAGCGCTCCCACAGCGCGGAGCCGATTTCGCGGACGTCCCGCAGGATGGCGCGGGCGTTATCGAGTTTGTCCGCCAGCGAGACCAGGACCGCGTCATCGGACGCGGAGTGCAGGTGAGCGATGTAGTTCTGCTTGCGCTCGCGCCACGGCGGTTTCGGCGTCTCGACGGTATCGGTGCATTCGCCGACGATGGCAGCGACCTCCGGGCCGTATCGCCTCTCGATCTCGGCCAGCACCGCCGCACCACCCTGATCCTCGGCGGCATCGTGCAACAGGGCGGCGATGGCCTGTGTCTCGGTGCCGCCGGCTTCGAGCACCAACGCGGCCACCGAGAGCAGATGCCCGATATAGGGGATGTCCCCCCCTTTGCGCACCTGGTTGCTGTGCAGCTCGGCTGCGTAGCGCAGCGCGTCGACGAACTGTCCGCTCAGACGCGGGTCCGCAGTGTCCATGAAACCCCCTTCAGTGGCCGGCCCGCCGTCGGGCGTTCCGGTGTTCGTACTCGGAAGTAGTTGAAGAATCAGAAGTAGTTGAAGAACTCGTAGCGGACACCGCTGCGCTCGATAGCCTTGCCGAGACCGGTCGCCGCATCACCGGACCATCGCTTCTCGAGCAGGTCGATGATGTCGGCGCCGGGCTCACCCCCGAGAGCGATCACCATGTCCGCGACGCTTTCCGCCTTGACGGTGTACCAGTACTCGTACTCACCGTCGTAACTGACATCGGGACCGAGATTCTGGCCGCGCAATGTCAGCACGCCGTCCTGCTCCAGCGTGGCGGCCAGGAAATACGAATTGCCGCCGGCGCGGCGTTCACTGCGCAGGCTCACGCTGCGGCCCGGTAACCGGCGGGCCGACGGCAGCGGCATCTTCAGGTAGTTCCGCGCCTTGTCCAGGGCCTCGGAAACGCCGTCGAACGCGGCGACCCGCATCGGAAACGGTTCGTAGTGCTGGACGTGCAACACCCAGCCGGTGCCGTCGCGGTCATGGAACGCCAGTATCGGTTCACCGCCGGTATCGACGAAGGTCATCCGCGGCGGTCGGTCGCGGTCAATATGAATCTCGAGCTTGGCCCCCATGTCCCCCCCTAATCTCGCCGAATCTCGCCGGCCCATACAAATGGTAAGAGCGGACACCGACAAGCTCGGCCCAAGGCTGAGTTCGGCCGAACACACGACCCGGCACCGATCAAGGCCCCGTCTCCTCCGAGTGGCGCTGCCGCCGTCGGCATGTTTATTATCTTTTTCACATGTTTCTTTCATTCGAATCTCAACAAAGGATCTGTCCCCGCATGTCGATTTCGCTCCGCTCGCACCTGCTCGCAGGAACCGCAGCCCTCGCCGTCGCCGGCGTCACCGCCGTCGCGCCGCTGCCGGCAGCCGCCCCCGCCGTGCCGGGCCTGGCCGCACCGGCATTGGCCGACGTGGCGCTGGCCGCCCTCAACACCCCGCTGCAGGAACTGCTGGGCAGCATCAACGTCACGCAGACCTACCTCTTGGGCTCCTTCTATGAGGGCGCCGACGCCGTGGTTCCGGGCGCCGGCGCGTTCAACTGGACCGATGCCGGGTTCGACCAGACCGGCGGCGATTTCCTCAACTTCCTGCTCGCCAACGAACCCGCTCTGGGCTCCTACATCAACGTCGGGATCGTCCCGCAGCTCGTGAACCAGGCCACTCCGATCCTGCGGCAGCTGCAAACCAACGTGTTCGACTACGTCAACGTCGTCTTCACCGGCCTGATCGACGCCGGCATCGCGCTCAATGCCGGTGTGTGGGCGTTCCCGCCCGCACTGGTCGACGCGGCGCAGCTGGCACTGGAGGGCGAATTCCAGACGGCGCTGGAGGTACTCGGCGAGGCGATCATCACCCCGATCACCGCCGCAACCGAGGCCCTGCTCGATGCCGGCGGCTACGTGCTCAACAATGTGGTGAACAGGGCCGTCGGTGTGCTCTCGGCCATCCCCGAGATCGTGACGACGTACGTCAGCTCGTTCGTCGGCGGTGCCGCCCTCCTGGTGGAGAGGTCGGTCGCCATCGCCACCGAGTGGGTCGAGAACCTGACCAGTGGTGATCTCGCCGGGGCGTGGAACACCGCCGTCGCCGGCCTGCTGGGCCCGTCAGGCCTTCCGGGCACCGCGCTGAACCTGTCCCTCGGCGCCGGCGTGCAGACCGGCCCGATCGCGTCGGAGGAGGACATCCCGGAGAACTTCGTTCCCAGTGTCCGCACCGCGGTCCAGGGGACGGCGTGGAGCATCACGAGTGCGCTTGCGGCCACTGTGCCGGCGGAGCCGGCGTTGCCGGAGCAGACGTTGCCGGAGCCGGCACCGGCCGCGTCCGCGCGGGCTACCGCTGCCGAACCGGCCGTGGTCGACGTTCCCGCCGAGGACGTGTCGGCCGGCACCCCGGTCGCGGTGCAGGGTGTCGATTCCGATGCCGCCGACACCGCAACCGCAGCTGTGGCACCGGCCATCGCGACGCCGGAGCCGTCCGCTTCGCCCGAGGTGACGGTCCGGACCAACGCGTCGGCCACTGTCGACTCCCCCGCGCCCGAAAAGAAGCGCGGCCCCAAGCGGGCCAGCCGGGGAGCCAACGCCCGCTAGCTGTCTTGGATCCGTTTGGTGGGCCTGGCCGGTTGGAGACCACAGGGTCGGGCCCACCTGACGGCTGCGGGCAGTCACGTTCGACACCCGAGGCGGAGTCCCGCCGGACTCAAGTCCGACAGAGTCCCGCCGGACTCAAGTCCGA
>JAHZJY010000023.1 GCA_022600695.1 Actinomycetes bacterium
GGACCGTCGCTCGGCTTTGGACGCCCTGATGGTGCTGCCGTCGGGGGCATCGAGATGGCGTTTCACCGTTCTGATGTTCCTGTCGAGCATGATCGCGGCGGTCGGCCTGCTGCAGAACTCGGTGGCGGTGGTGATCGGCGCGATGATGATCGCCCCGCTGATGACGCCGATCATGGGGATCGCAGCCTGCCTGATCATGGGATGGGGACGCCGGCTGCTGCAGGGACTGACGTTGGTCACGGTGTCGGCGGTGGGAGCGATAGCGGTCGGTTGGCTGTTCGCGGTGGCGCTACCCGCCACCGGAATCGGATTGCCGGACCAGGTGATCGAACGCTCCAGCCCGGATATCCGCGACCTTCTGGTCGCACTCGGCGCCGGGACGGCCGGTGCTTTCGCCACCGTCCACAAGAAGATCTCGGTGGCGCTACCCGGCGTCGCGGTCGCGGTCGCGGTGGTCCCGCCGCTGGCGGCCGCGGGTGTGCTGTTGGGATACGGGCAGCCCGAACTGGCCCGTGGCGCCGCCCTGCTGTTCGTGACGAACCTGGTCGGCATCGTGCTGATGGCGGCCATCGTGTTCCTGCTGACCGGTTTGGTCCCCGGTAACAGATTCCGGACCCGGCGACGCCAGATCCTGGCCGCGCTGGCGACCGCCGCGGCATGTGCGCTCGTCGTCGCCGCCATTCTCACCCCCCGTTTCATCGCCCTCAGCGGCCATGCCCACGATCTCAAGGTCGCCACATCAACCATCGCCCCGCTGCTCGGGCCGGGCGGCACCCTGAGCCGAATCAGCGCCTCCGGCAGCAAGGTCCGCGTCGAGATCACCAGCCCCACCGAGCCGCCGCCGGTGCAGGAACTGGCCGAAAGGCTCAGCCGGGCCCTCGGCCACCCGGTCACCCTGCAATTGGGCTGGATTCCGGTGCAGGACCCGAAGCACGATGTACCCGCCCTTCCGCCACTGCCGCTGAGTGAACTCAGCCCCATCGTCGAGGATTGGCTGGCGGCCCAGGCATTGATCTTGCAGGGGCTCAGTTACCGGGCCGGGACGCTGGTGGTTTCCGCGTCCGGGCCCACGGCGCCGCAGAGTGCCGACGAGTTGACGACGGCGATCGACGAGCGATTCCAGCAGCGGGTGCCGGTAAGCCTGTCCTGGATCCGCACCGCCGCGGCGACCGATCCCGACGAGGGCGAGTCGGCGCTGGACACCGCGCGCGCCACAGCCGGGGAGTGGGTGTCAGACACCCCCGGCACCGCGGTCCTGTCGATCACCGGGTCGGCGACGGAAGTGACGGTGACCCTGATCGGGCAGGAAGAGCCGGATGTGACGTCTCTGAAAGCCGCACTGCGCACCGCACTACCTCTGGCCACCATCACCATTCAGTGGGTGTCCGGGGCCATGGTGGCCGTTGACCCGCCACCGCCCGCTCCCACACCGGGGACCGGTTCGGCGCCGACACCCCCGCGCTGAGCCGATCGGGATCGGATGGATCAGGCTCCGCGACGCTCAGGACAGTGGAGTGGGCGCCGTCATGCTGAAGGCGAGGTGCCCGTGCCAGCCGGCCAGCAGCGCTCGTCGACCGGGCCTGAGCGCGCGTAAGTCGTCGGCCATCGGGTGTTCGCCGAGCTCCAGTTCACCACCGCGGAAACGGTATCCGGTGTCGCGATAGCGCTGGGTCAGACGGCTCACATGGGGTTCGCCGTTGAAGACGGAGTAGACCATCGAGGTCACCGGCGCCGGCGCACGGTGGCCGCGCTCCCGGACGCGATACCGCAGCACATCCTGGCCGTCCATCCGCAACCGGAAGGTGGCAGTACCGGCCTTCCGCTCGAACGTGATGTCCTCGACCGTCTTGGGAAAACCCCACATCCGCAGCCCGGCGTCCCGTGACAGTCCGGTGGTGACCTGGAGCCGCCAGGCGAAGCTGGCGCCGCGTCCCCTGACGATGTCCGACCAGGTACTGAGATAGGGCACTCGGTCACCCGAACCGGCGGGGACCACGAAGAAGGCCTGGGTGGTCTCGTCGTACCGGCCGCAGTCGGTATCGGTGTAATGCACACCGGTCAGAGCAAGCACCCCGCGCCCCGGGGCCACCTCGGCGATACGGAAGCCGCTGTCGGCGATCAGATCGTTGGCGCGGTCCGAGTCCACCAGGAACAGCCCCGTCGCGGCACTACCGTCGCGGAACTGGGTCGGGTATGTCAGGGTCCGGCCGTCGATATCGAAACCCTCGGCTGCGGGCTGGAGATCATATTCGTGCAACCCCGAATCGGCATGCAGCGCAGCGTATTCCTTGAAGGGGCCGGGAAAGAGAAACGGCGTTCGGCCGTCCGCGTCCTGGTAGTAGCTGCTGCAGGACGGCGATGCCCAGGAATAGCGGGGGAACCGCGGCGCGAGCCGGTCGTTGTAGGCCCTGTTCACATCCGGGTTGACGGCGAGTGATCGAACACCGGCCGCCTGCTTCTGACGTAGCAGCCCGACGATGGTCTCGATGTTTCGTTCCGCCGTCATGAAGTACGGTGCGTCCAGCGGGAGCCCATTGGGGCCGACCGCGAAGAAGTAGTTCGGGAAGTGCGGCACCGCAATACCTTTGAAGGCCTCGATCGACTTCCCCATGACATCGGCCAGGCTCTCACCGGTCTCGCCCACGACCTCGATCCGGTCGTAGTCGAGGATTCGGTAGCCCGTGCAGAAGATGATGACGTCAGCGTCGACCTGTCGGCCGCTGCCGGTGGTGATTCCACTCGGGCGCACAGCGCGCAGCCCCTCCGGAATGAGCTCGACGTTATCGCGCAGCAGCGCCGGATAGAAGTCGTCGGACACCAGGCCACGCTTACATCCGTACGGGTCCGGCGGTGTGAGGGCGGCACGCAATTCCGGATCCGGAATCGCCTTGTCGATGAACTTCCTGGCGCGCTTCTCGAATTGCGTTGCCCGATTGTGCCCCAGGGTGGCGGCCTCGTGGACCATGCTCATCAGTAACCGCTGGACCCGCCGGATCACGGTCATCGTGAACGGGAATCGGCGCCACCGGCGGCGCTGGGCGTCAGTGTAGAACTTTCGACCCCGGGGCATGATCCAGTTGGGAGACCGTTGTAACACCGTCAGCGATCCGGCGACCTTGGCCACCTCGGGGACGATCTGCACGGCACTCGCGGCGGACCCGACGATCACGACGCGCTTGCCGCTGAGCTCGACGTTGTCATCCCAGCGGGTGCCGTGAAAACTCGCGCCCGCGAAGTCCTCGATACCCGGAACGTCCGGATAGCGGGGGGTGTGCTGGTTTCCCATCGCGTTGATGATCACGTCATAGTCGAAGCGTTCGCCGGCGGTGCTCTCCAGCACCCAGTGGCCGTCGTCCTGATAGTGGGCGGCGGCGATCCGGGTGTTGAACCGGATATGCGGATCGAGACCGAACTCGTTGGCGCACATCTGAAGATAGGCTTCGATTTCCGGTTGCTCGACGAAGCTGGCGGTCCAATCGGGGTTGGGCCGGTAGGAGAAGGTGTAGGCGTGCGCCCACACGTCACAGGCCAGGCCCGGGTAGGAGTGCAGGTGCCAGGTGCCGCCGACCGCGTCGGTGGCTTCGAAGATGGTGAAGGTCTCGAAGCCGTGCGCCAGCAGTTCGTGTCCGGTCGCCAGGCCCGCGGGTCCGGCACCGATCACCGCGATCCGTAGAGCGCGGCGGTCCGCGCGATTCGGGCCGCGGACCGTTTGCCGGGTCGCGGTCATTCCTGCCCCCGCGGGAGCAACTCCCCGGCGAGAATGCCACCGTCGGCGACGAACTCCGACCCGGTGATGTACCCGGCCTCATCCGAGGCCAGGAACAGGACCAGGCTCGCGATGTCCTCGGGCTCACCGGTCCGACCGAGCGGTACCCGGCGTCTGCTGTAATCGTCCAGAAGCTGGCGAATCTCCGGAATGTCGTCGGGGTTGCCGAGTCGGGTGTGGACGAAACCGGGGTGAACGGAGTTGACCCGGATTCCGATCGGGGCAAGCTCCAGTGCCGCGACCCGCGTCATACCGCGGACGGCGAATTTACTTGCGACATAGGAGAACACCAGATCCATCCCGATCATGCCGTCGATCGAGGAGATGTTGACGATCGATCCGCCACCGGATCCCTCCATCGCCGGTGTTGCGGCCTTCATGCCCAGGAACACCCCGGTCTGGTTGACGTCGATCACCTTCTGGTAGTCCTCGAGCGACAGCTCGCGCATCGGCGACGGAATGACGATGCCCGCATTGTTGACCAGGACGTCCAGGCGCCCGAACACGGCGAGGGTAGCGGCGATCGCGCGTTCCCACTGATCGGGCGCGGTCACATCCAGGTTCACGAAACGGGCGGCCTCACCGATCTCACGCGCCAGGGCTTCGCCGTCCGCCTGCGCCACATCGGCGATGACAACCCGTGCGCCCTCCCGGGCGAACAGTCGCGCCTCGGCATTGCCCATCCCACGGGCACCACCGCTGATCAGCGCGACCTTGCCGTCGAGTCGTCCCATGCTGGCGTGTCCCTTCGGGTTTCGGTTCCGGCTGACGCCGGGCGGCTAATCGACGGCGGTCAGGGCAGGCAGTTCACGGAGACGCAGGGCCTCATAGCGGTGCCGGAGCTGGTCGGCGTAGCTCGGTCTGGTGGGTATCAGGAATGTCCCGGCCCGAATGCCGTCGATGACCGGCGCCACCACCTCGCCCGGTGCCATTCCCTGCGCGACGATCATGGCCAGTGCCGCGGCCGTCCCCTGTCCGTCCTCGGTGGGGTCGGCTCCGAAGCGGGCCGGCCGCGCACCGGCGGACCGGGCGATTTCGGTGTCGAAGGCACTGGGAGCCAGGACCGAGGCACCGATCTTGGAGCCGACGGCGGCCAGGTCGTGGGCCAGGCACTCGGTCAGGGAGAACGCCGCGCATTTGGACACCACATAGGGGCCCGAGAACGGCGCGGAGACGAAGGCGGCCACCGACGCGGTGTTGAGGACGTGCCCCTCGGTGTCCTGGGCGATCATGCGCGGCACGAAATGGCGCAGGCCGTGAATGATGCCGTAGACGTTGACCCCGAAGGCCCACTGCCAGTCCTCGGCGCTGCGTTCCCAGCAGAGCCCGCCCTGAAACACACCGGCGTTGTTGACCAGCAGGTCGACCTGGCCGAATTCGGCGAAACAATCATCAGCCAGCGCCGAAACGGCCTCGGGGTCGGCGACATCCACCCCGCGCGCCACTGCGGCCGAACCGATACCGTCCGCGGTCGCCTGCGCACCGGCCGCGTCGATATCGACGATGACCACGCGCATCCCCTCGGCGGCGAAGCCGCTCGCCAGAGCCTTGCCGAGCCCGTTCGCCGCACCGGTCACGACGGCGACCTTGCCGTCGAGTTCCCCGATCACGTGCCGCTACCAGCTGATGCGCCCGGATCCGGGGGAGAGAGCGTTTCGCCGAGCAGCCCGGCCATGGCCCGCGCTCGGGGCAGGACCGGAAACTCCGGCATGTGCACCCAACTGAGGCCCATCGCCGCGTAGGCACTGGCCAGCACATCGGCCAGGGTTTCCGCGGGAACGTCCGCACGAACCCGCCCGGCGGCCACCGAATCACGGATGAAGGCGACGAACGCCCCGTGGTACCCGTGGTCGCGATCTTCACCGGCTTCGGTGAAGGCCAGCGACTCGACCCGTGCCGCCAGTGCCCGCTCACCCGGCGACACCGACTGCAGGCGTTCCGCGAACCCCTCGAAGAGCAGGATCAGTGCGTCACCGATCCGGCCGGGGCGACTGGACAGTGCGTTCAACTCGGCCGAGATATCGGCCACCGCCCGTTCCCCGAGTGCGAGCAGCAGATCCGACTTGGCCGGGAAGTGGTTGAAGAAGGTTCCGTAGGCCACGTCGGCGGCTTCGCAGATCTCGGCGACCGTAGTCTCATCGAAACCCTTCTCGACGAACAACGTCTCGGCGGCCTCCAGAACGCGCCGGGAAACCTCCAGCCGCCGCCGTTCGCGGCGGGTCGAGCCCGCTTGCGGCATCTGCGCAGAAGTCATATCCGTCCTCGGTCATGCCCGGTCCCGGTCGCGGGACCACTGCTACTGTGTATCACAGTACAAATTTATATGGGGATCATTTTTGGCCGTGACACCGGGCCGCCGGATGAGGGGAAACACGATGCCGAAGCCGGCCGCGCAGGTTTTGCTGGAGCGGTACTGGGAAGAAGTCAACAACCAGGGCAACCTGGAGCTGATCCGGGAACTGTGCAGCGACCCCATCACCCGTCACGACCCGGGCGGTATCACCGTCCTGAGCCACGACGAGCAGATCGAACGGGTCCGGGTCGGCATCGAACAACTCGGCGTACAGATCTCCCGGGTCATCACCCACGCCGACGACACCACGGTCACCTCGGTGTGGAACATGACCATGACGAAACACGACGACACGAAGATGTGCGGAATCGAGGTCTTCACCGTGGAGAACGGCAGGCTCGCGCACTGCTGGAACACTCCCTACGCCGAAGGCCATTGGGCCTGAATGATGCGGCAGGTGTCGGGCTGATCAGTCCCCTGGCTCACCCCGGCGGTGCAGTACCAGTGCGATAACGCCGACGATGACCACCGCGAGCAGCCCGCCGCCGAACCACCACAGCCATCCCCGCCCGCCCATCACCCAGCTTCCGGCGGCCGGTCGGCTGCTGGCCGCGACGGTCACCGGGTCTCGGCCGGCGACGGCCAGGACGGCCACGCCGTCGAGGGTGGCCCACCGCGCGCTGTCGGAGGTCAGCCACGTCAAGAGTCCGTCGAGTTGAGCGGGGGCCCCGTTCGAGGTCGCGATGAACAAGGTGCGGTCCCCGTCCCGGACAGTCTGCAGCGAACCGAACTTGGCAATCGGGTCCAATTGCAGTGCGGCGGGCAGGCCCTCAGGGCCGAACGCGGTGACGGTGATGGGGCCGTCGGCGGGCACGGCCACCGGGAGCACGATGCCCGGATCACTCCAGCCGGCGGCCGACACCAGGACCGCCGGGCCGGAAGCGTCGAGAGCCTCCCGCACGCTCATCACCTCGGTCTCGATCGGCAGCGCGGCAACGCGCTGCAGAACCACCATGATCGCGACGGCGCGTCCGGTGTCGGCGAAGCCGTCGTCACCGATGCCCACGGCGATCCGGGGCATCAGCACCTGCGGCACGGACTGCAACCCGCCCGGCTGCGGCGGCATCGCGGGACGGCTCGCAACCTCGCTGTCGCCGTCGATGGTCAACGTCAGGAGCCGATCCCCGGCTCCGGGGGTATGGAAGTCGCCGCACCGTCCGGTATTGCCCGAAACGTTCAGCGACACAGTCAGTGTGGTGAATCGACGCAGCAGCCGGTCCGGGATTTCGACCCAGCGGTCGATTGTGCCGGCGGCCGCGGCGGGCCAGTGGTCGATGGTCTCGCCGTCGACGGCGGCGACCAGTTGCCCGCCGACGTCATCGGGTATCGGACTGTAGGAGCCCCGCAGGCGCACCCGGATCGCGTGCACGGACCCGCCGAAGCGGGTCTGATCCAGACCGATCGCAACCTGGGGGGCCAGCGAGACTGCGTTGACTCCGGGCTGCCCCAGATCACGCAGCGTGGTCACCGCCCCCACTACCCGCGGCGCCGCATCCGGAAGATCGGCGACCACGTTGGAGGAGAAGGCCAACCGGGACAGCTCCCCGGCGAACAGCCGGGCCTGTTCCCGGAGGTCGGCGTCGGGCCCCGAAATCAGCAGCCACGGCGCGTCGGCGGCACCCCGGATCGACAGGCCTCTGTCCGGGCCCTCGCTGATGACGATCTGCCGTTCCAGCGCCGGCGACGGCACCGGCGGGGAGGTCTGTGCGGCGCCCAGCGCGAAAGCGACGATCTCGGGCACCTGTTTTCGATAGTGCGCCGCCATCGCGGCGGCCAGTCGCACCGCCGCATCGGATTCGGCCCGGGAGGGTTCCCGCGGGACGAAAATCGTCAATTTCCGCAGAACCGGGGGCAGGAAGTCGGCCACGGTGGTGGGCGATCGTTCGGTCCCGGTGTAGCTGAGCGTCGCGTCGGACAGTCGCAGGGGGTTGATCGGGTCGAGGCAATACCGACCCGGGGAGAACAGGTAGCCGTGAACAGTCACCGTCATCCAGTTGTTGACGATCTTGGCTCCCCGAAGCGGAAGGACGATCGGTGCCCGATCGGTGGGCGGGACCTCGACCCGGGAGATCGTGCGACCGTCCTGCGTGACGGTGAGCCAGGCCGGGCGCGCATCCACCGGTAGTTCGACGATCGCGTTCACCGATTCCGGCGTCAGCCCACGTGGGACCGGCACCGTCAGCGTCTCGCTGTCCTGCACCCCGTAGAAGTTCAGCGTGGCGGCCGCACCCAGTTCGGTCAGGGTCAGGGTCGTCATCGGCGGGGGCACCGACTCCGTCGAGGGCGCCGACGTCGGCGAGAGCGTCGGCGAGGGCGTTGTTGTGTCGTCAACGGGTTCGGCCCGGGATATCGGCGCCGGGGCGAACAACAGCCCGGCCACACACAGCACAACGACGGCTCTGAACAGGGGCGTGCGGGACATGACGGAATGGGTGTGCATCGTCCTCAGCTCTCCGGAGTCGGGTAACCATGGGGGTTCCGGCAGTGGAAACGCCACGCGTCGCGGCACATGTCATCCAGACCGAGAGTGCAGCGCCAATCCCACTCCGCGGCGATCCTGCTCGGATCGGCGATCAGCACGGCCACATCGCCCGGTCGCCGATCGCGAACGATATACCGAACCTCCCGGCCACTCGCCGCCGCGAAGGTGGCACGCAGTTGCAGCACCGAGGTACCGACGCCGGTACCGATGTTGAAGACGCGAAGACCGCAGCGATCGTCGATGTGCTCCAGTTCACTCGACTCGCCGGCTGCCACCCGGTTCAGATGAGGCATGACATCGAACAACGGCCCGGTGGGGGCCTCGCCGAGGATGCCGCTGGGATGGGCGCCCAGCGGGTTGAAGTACCTCAGGGAGATCACGCTGAGTTCCGTTGCCTCCAAACAGATCTGACCGACGATCTGCTCGCAGGTCCACTTGGTCCAGGCGTACGGGTTGGTCGGCGCCGGCGGATCGGATTCGGTCGACGGCCGGGTGTGCCCGCCGCCGTAGAGCGCGCACGACGACGAGTACACCAGCCGGCGCACGCCGTGCTCGAGCATGGAGTTGAGCACCGAGATGGTCCCGGTGACATTAACGTCGATGTACCGCAGCGGCATTCGCGTCGATTCCGGAACCGACTTCTTCGCCGCGAAATGCATCACCACGTCGATCCGGTGCCGGCCGAAAACCCCGGCCAGCGCTGTCCGGTCCCGGATGTCGACCCGATATGCCGGGATCGCCACTCCGGTCAGGGTCGTCATCCGCGCCAGCGCTTCCGGCGAACTATTGGAGTGATCGTCGACCACCACCACCTGATATCCGTGCTGGATCAGCGCCACACACGTGTGACTGCCGATATATCCCGCGCCCCCGGTGACCAGGACTGTCCTCGGCCGGCCGCCGGAATCACTCGACACCGATGACCCCGTAGCACATCGATTCGGTTGTCACCGAGTCAACTTCTGCACGGTGTTCCCGGAACCACTCGATGGTTCGCGCCAGACCCGTCCGGATTTCGATCGACGGCGACCAGCCCAACCGCTCGACGGCCAGGTCGATGACCGGCTTGCGCAGCACCGGATCATCCACCGGCAGTGGGCAGTGGACGATCGACGAATCGGATCCGGTCAGCTCGATGACCAGTTCGGCGAACTCCTGGATGGAGGTTTCCTGCGGATTGCCCAGGTTGATCGGCCCGGGCTCGGAGCTGTCGAGCATGGCGACTATCCCGCGGACCAGATCGTCGACGTAACAGAAGCTGCGGGTCTGGCGGGCGTTGCCGCACACGCTCACCGGGACATTTCGCAATGCCTGGACGATGAAGGTCGTGACGACGCGGCCGTCGCCGGCCCGCATCCGCGGACCGTAGGTGTTGAAGATCCTGATGATTCCGACGTCGACGCCTTTATTGATGCGATAGGCGGTGCTCAGTGCCTCGGCGAAACGTTTAGCCTCGTCGTAGACACTGCGCGGCCCGATCGGGTTGACGTTGCCCCAGTAGGTTTCCGGCTGCGGGTGAACCAGCGGATCGCCGTAGACCTCGCTCGTCGAGGCCAGTACGAATCGCGCGCGGTGGTCCTCCGCGAAGCGCAGGGCGCTGTACGTACCGTGGCTTCCGGTGGTGAGGCTGTCGATGGGGTGGCTCAGATAGTCCCGCGGCGAAGCCGGACTGGCCAGGTGGGCGACGGCGTCGACAGGGGCGTCATAGGCAATCGGGAAGCGCCCGTCGGCTTGGATGAAAACGAATCGCTCGCAGTCGATCAGGTGCGCGATATTCTCCCGGCGGCCCGATGACAGGTCGTCCAGGCAGATGACGCGATCACCCCTGGCCAGGAGTTCCTCACACAGATGTGAACCGAGAAACCCGGCCCCTCCGGTGACCAGAACCCGCACTTCGCCCCCCCCTGCGCCTTAATTCCAGCCGTTTTCACGGAGCTGAAGATCTTGGTGACGTGAGGCAGCGGGGTCCGGGCGGCCTTCCTGATGACGACTCTACGGCAGATACACGCAGATCAGCAGTGGGCAGGCTGCCGGCCGGTTCGGATCCCCGCCGCGCGGTAGACTCGCTCATGAATCCCTTTGTTGCATAACGGTTTTCGACCCACTTCGCCAGAGCGGAACCGACGGTGTGCGCAGGGCGTACAGTGGAATTGAACAGGAAGCGTGACCTGCACGGTGTCGATGATCCGCATCCGGCAGTCCAACCTTTTGTCTGTCCTCGAAC
>JAHZJY010000182.1 GCA_022600695.1 Actinomycetes bacterium
CCTTCCCGGGGACGAACCCAGACCCGGAAGGCCGGGCCCCGGCCGTCGGCAGCGGCCTCGAGCATCAACGGGCGGATATCGCAGCCGCGGGCCAGGTGGTTGATCGAGGCGGCAGCGTGCCCCGGCCCGATGGCGGGGACGTCGGCCGGTGGGTGCGCACTCATCAGACGGGCCACCGTGGTGTCGGTGAACAACGCCTCGCTTCGCTCGGCTGCGGGGGCCTCGACCGCACCCAGGGTGACCACAGCGCGCACACACGCCCGCCGGCCCTGGACCAGTTCCACATCGACCAGACCGATGCGCCGACCCCGTTTGCGGATTGTGGCGACCAGGCGCACGTCGCCCGGGTCGGGCGCGGCCAGGAAGTCAGCTGACACCGCCACCGGGTGGGCGCAGGGATCGCCGTATGCCTGACGGGCGGCCTTGGCGCACAGCGCAACCATCACCCCGCCATGCACTTTCGGCCCGATCGTCCAGTCCCCGCTGATGTTTCCCGCAAAACTCAGGCCCGATTCACCGGGAGGGGCGCCGGCCGGTCGCAGCACCATCGCGTCGGCGAACAACGGAGTCGGCGCTGAGGTGTCCGCAGATGCGTTCATCGTCAGCCCTTCGGTGTCACCGGAGCAGGTGGGTGCGCGCGAACTCCAGCGACTCGGTGAGCAGGCCGTCACGCTCGGCCTTGGTGATCGCCCCCGACGTCGTCACCTCGAGGACCACGTGACCGTTGAAGTCACTGCCGGCCAACATCTGGCAGACCTCGACTGTGGGCTGAGTGCCCCGGCCGGGGACCAGGTGCTCGTCGGTGGACGCGCCATTACCGTCGCACAGGTGCAGATGCACCAGCCCGGACCCCATCCGGGCGGCCATGTCCAGGGCATCGGTGCCCGCGGTTGCGGTGTGCGACAAATCCAGGGTGTAGTGCGCGTGATCGCCGTCCAACGGGTCATAGGACGGCGCGAAGGCCGAGATCGCGGCGCCGGGGCGGCCGCCGCGCCGGCGCATCCGCTCTATCGATGACTGGCCGGAGCCGAAAAACCGGTCAGCGCGGAACGGGAACATGTTCTCCACCGCGACCATGACATCCGTGCGCTCCTCGAGCGCGGCCACCTGGTCACTGAAACCCTCGGCGTAGCGGCGCTGCCAGCGGAACGGCGGGTGTACGACCACTGTCTGGGCACCGAGCCGCTCGGCGGTCTGCACGGTGCGATCAAGTTTGAGGATCGGGTCGGGACCCCACACCCGCTGGGAGATCAACAGACAGGGCGCGTGCACCGACAGCACCGGCATGCCATAACGCCGGGACAGCTGCGAGATGGCGGCGGCATCCTGGCTGACCGCCTCGGCCCAGACCATCAACTCGACGCCGTCATAGCCCAGTTCGGCCGCACACTCAAAAGCCGCTTCGGTCCGCAGTGGATAGACCGAAGCGGTCGAGAGGCCGACCTTGATCGCTGGCCGCACGGATCAGATCGACTGTAATAAGGCCAGCGGCCCGAGGGTCACCAAGGCGCCGACCGCGACCGCGATCAGCGTGCTCGCGATGTCCTCGGTCCTGCGAACCACCCGAACCGCGACAACCAGTCCGAGGATAACCAGGACCGAAAGCGCCAGTGCCACAATGCTATTCCACTGCCAGAGCTGGCCGAATGCAATGAACAACCCGGCACCGAACGCCACTGCCAGCAGGGACTGCAGTACCGCGATAAGGCCCTGCCACAGCAAGCGCAACGCGCCGCGGGGTCGAGCCGGCGGAGTCGTCGCATCCGCACCCGGCTCGGCGACCGGCCCGACGGCCTCGGTCTCCAGGCCCCGGCGGGCAAGATCGTCGGCGACAGTCTCACCGGAAAACAATGTGCCGCCCGAAGCGCGCAGATAGGACTGGAGTTCCTCGGCGCCGACAGCATGTTCATCGACCAGTTCGGCGAGATCCACCGACTGATCGACGGGATCGTAAGCCATCTGCTCGGCACCCGATGCCCGACGCACCGGTCGGGGATCGTAGCCACGCTCGGGGCCTCGCCGCCGACTCGGCGACGGATCATTCGATAACGGCGGAGGACTCTCCACCGGCGCCGGAACCGGGGTCGGCGCGGCAGCAGCCTCCCCGGTGGTCTCCTCGGTGGTGTCCTCGGCGGCGTCCTCAGTGGTGTCCTCGGCGGCGTCCTCGGTGGCGTCCTCAGTGGTTTCCTCGGCGGCGTCCTCGATCACCGGCGCTTCAGCGACCTCCTCGACTACCGCCTCCTCAGCGACCTCCTCAGCGACCTCTTCAGCGACCTCTGCGGCGATCTCCTCGACCACCGCCTGCTCAGCAACCTCTTCAGCGATCTCCTCGACCGTCGCCTGCTCGGTAACCCCATCATCGGCGACCTCCTCGACCGCCGGCTCAGCCGGGGCCTCCTGCTCGAGGACTTCCCCGGCTTCCTCGGCGACCGGCTCATCGTCGCGGACGACCGGAATTTCGCTGGTCAGTTCGGCCACGCTGACGGTGTCACCTTTGCGGCGCCGACGACGTCGGTGACCGCCCGCCGACGGTGCGCCGATCGTCCCGTTACGGGCCAGCAACTCAGCCACCGAGATCGGCCGGCTGCCGTCGTCTGATGCGCTCATCGCGTCTCGCCTCTCGATCGGCCCACGCCGTTGCCCAGTCGTGCGGTTCCCTCCACCGCATTGTCCAACCGGCGAAGGATGATGCCCTCACGCAGTGCCCACGGGCAGATGCTCACCGATTCCAACGACAGTGCTCGCATACTCGCCTCCGCCACCAATGCGCCTGCCACGATCTGCGGCGCCCGCTCGGCACTGACCCCTTCCAGTTCGGCACGGTCTGCTGTGGTCATCCTAGAGATGAAGGCTATGAGTTGGTGCAGGCCGTTGGCGGTAAGGACACGTTTGACCCGCGGCCCGGCCGCCGACGGCGCCGCGCCCGTCAGCCGGGCCAGCGACCTGAAGGTCTTCGAGGTACCGACGGCGAGGTCCGGTTCGCCGGCCTGCAGCACCGCCTTGGCGGTCCCGGCCATCTCGCTGTCCAGCCAGTCCCGCAGCATCGCGACCTGCCTCCGGCCGGGCGGATCGGCGGACAGCCACTCGCGGGTCAGTCGGCCGGCACCGAGCGGAAGCGACAACGCCACGTCAGGCTCCTCATCGACGCCGTTGGACAACTCCAGTGAGCCGCCTCCGATATCGAGGTTGATGATCCGACCCGCACTCCAGCCGTACCAGCGCCGCACCGCCAGGAAAGTGAGCCTCGACTCGTCGGACCCGGCGAGCACCTGCAGGTCGACCCCGGTCTCCGCGCGGACTTTGGCCAGCACCTCATCGGAGTTGCGGGCATCCCGAACGGCCGAGGTGGCGAACGCCATCAGGTCTGCGCACCGCGAACTGCGGGCGATCTTGGCGAACTCATCGACCGTCGCGATCAGCTTCCCGGCACCCCGGCGGGTGAGCCTGCCGTCGTCATCGATCGACTCGGCGAGCCGTAGCGGCGCCTTGGTGGAACTCATCGGCGTCGGATGCCCGCCCCGGTGGGCGTCGACCACGAGCAGATGCACGGTATTGCTGCCCACGTCAAGCACTCCCAGTCGCACGTGCACCAACCTAGCGGGCAGCGGGCGTCTACCGTTGCACAGCGTGACACGAAGGCACCCCGACGAGGTCGCGATGGACTTCCCACGCGAGTGGGTCGAGTTCTACGACCCGGACAATCCTGAGCATCTGATCGCCGCCGATCTGACCTGGCTGCTGTCGAATTGGACGTGCGTCTTCGGCACCCCGGCCTGCCGGGGCACCGTCGAGGGCCGACCCGACGACGGGTGCTGTTCCCACGGTGCTTTCCTGTCCGACGACGATGATCGCGCCCGCCTGGACGACGCCGTGGCGACGTTGACCGACGACGACTGGCAGTTCCGGAACAAGGGCCTGGGGCCCAAGGGATATCTCGAGATGGACTCCCTGGATGACGAGCCCAATCTGCGCACCCGGAAGCACAAGGGCGCCTGCATCTTCTTGAACCGCCCGGGCTTCCCGGGCGGAGTGGGCTGCGCGCTGCACAGCAAGGCCCTTGCGCTCGGGGTCGAGCCGCTGACGATGAAGCCGGAGGTCTGCTGGCAGTTGCCGATCCGGCGCGCCCAGGAGTGGGTGACCCGGCCCGATGGCAGCGAGATCCTGAAGACCACCATCACCGAATACGACCGGCGCGGCTGGGGCGAGGGCGGCGAGGACCTGCACTGGTACTGCACCGGCGACCCCGCCGCGCATATCGGCAAGAGGCCGGTGTGGCAGTCATACGCTCCGGAACTCACCGAACTGCTCGGCTCGAACGTCTACGCCGAGCTGGCGCGGATCTGCAAGCGCCGCAGCGGCTTCCCGCTGATCGCAGTACACCCGGCTACCCGGGCTGCCCGCTGACCTCCAGACCATCGACGCCATTGCTAGGGTGACCCGCATGCGAGCAATGGTCACCGGTGCGGCGGGCTTCATCGGCTCAACGCTGGTCGACCGCCTACTCGACGACGGGCACACCGTAGTCGGCATCGACAATCTCAGCTCCGGCAAAGAGAGCAACCTTGCCGGCGCCCGCCGACACGGGGGGTTCGACTTCGTTCCAGCCGATATCGTCGACCACGACCTGATCAGCCTGCTCGCCGAGGTCCGACCCGAGGTCGTCTTCCACCTCGCCGCGCAGATCGATGTGCGGCGCTCGGTCACCGAACCGGAATTCGACGCCTCGGTCAATGTGGTCGGCACGGTGCGGCTTGCCGAAGCCGCGCGCCGCGCCGGAGTCCGCAAGGTGGTGCACACCTCCTCAGGCGGCTCGATCTACGGAGTCCCGGCCGACTACCCGGTCAGCGAGACCGTCCCAACCGACCCGGAGTCGCCGTACGCCGCGGGCAAGGTGGCCGGCGAAATCTACCTGAACACCTTCCGGCATCTCTACGGTGTGGACTGCTCCCATATCGCGCCCGCCAACGTCTACGGACCCCGCCAGGACCCGCACGGCGAGGCGGGCGTGGTGGCGATCTTCGCCAGAGCCCTGCTTGCCGGTGCTCCGACAAAAGTGTTCGGCGACGGGTCCAACACCCGCGACTACGTTTTCGTCGACGACGTCGTCGACGCCTTCGCCCGGGTTTCGGGAGCCGCCGGCGGCGGGCAGCGGTTCAACATCGGAACGAGTGTGGAGACCAGCGACCGGCAGTTGCACACCCTGGTCGCCGCCGCCGCCGGTGCACCCGACGATCCGGCGTTCGCACCGGCGCGACTCGGGGACGTGGCCCGGTCCTGTCTGGACAGCCGCAGGGCCGAGAAGGTGCTGGACTGGAAGCCAAGGGTCGAACTCGCCGACGGCGTTGCGCGAACGGTCGACTA
>JAHZJY010000183.1 GCA_022600695.1 Actinomycetes bacterium
GACCTCGCCGCCGGCCGGGAGGCCGTCCGTCGGGTGCTCGTCGCCGACGAGGTTCTCGCCTATATCGTCGATATCGTCACCGCCACCCGGAACTCCTCGTCATTACAGCTGGGCGTCTCACCTCGTGGAGCCACCGCACTGTTGGCGGCGGCCCGATCCTGGGCCTGGCTCACCGGGCGCGGCTATGTCACCCCCGACGATGTCAAGGCGATGGCGCGGCCGACGCTGCGGCACCGGATCGGGTTGCGCCCGGAGGCCGAACTGGAAGGTGCGACACCCGACGGTGTCCTCGACGGCATCCTCTCCTCGGTTCCGGTGCCCCGCTAGTGGTTCTCACCGGCCGCACGGCCGTGGTCGCGCTGATCGCGGTCCTGCCGATCGCGGTCGCACCCTGGCCGGCAACGGCTTTCGTGGTCTTCGCCGTCGCCCTGAGCCTCTTCGTCGCGGCGGACCTGGCCCGTGCAGGCGCCCCGGATGAGCTGCGGGTGCATCGCTCCGGGGCTCCCTCGGCCCGGCTCGGCGAACCGGTGGAAACCGTACTGCGGATCCGCAATGACGGCCCCCGCAGGGTTCGGGGTGTCATCCGGGACGCGTGGCCACCGAGCACCGGCGCCGAACCCCGCATGCATCCGCTGAACCTGGCCGCCGGTGAAACGGCGTCCGTGGCCACCTGCCTCCGACCGGTTCGCCGTGGGGACCAGGTCTGCGCGGCAGTGGCAGTGCGGTCGATCGGTCCACTCGGGCTCGCCGGACGGCAACGCCTGATCGACGTACCGGGCACGATCCGGGTGCTGCCGCCGTTCCTGTCCCGCAAGCATCTGCCTTCCCGGCTGGCCCGGCTGCGCGAGATCGACGGGCTGCTGCCGGCTTTGGTGCGGGGCCGGGGAACCGAGTTCGACTCGCTGCGTGAATACGTCGTCGGCGATGACGTTCGCTCCATCGACTGGCGCGCGACGGCGCGGCGGTCCGATGTGGTGGTGCGCACCTGGCGACCGGAACGGGATCGGCGGGTCGTCATCGTCGTCGACACCGGCCGGACCTCGGCGGGCCGGGTGGGGGTGGATCCGACCGCGAGCGACCCGGGTGGCTGGCCACGGCTGGACTGGTCGCTGGATGCCGCTCTGCTCCTCGCCGCTCTGGCCTCGCGCGCCGGGGACCACGTCGATTTCCTGGCCCATGACCGGGTGACCCGGGCCGCGGTGTTCGGCGCCGCCCGGAGCGACCTGCTGGCACACCTGGTCGGGGCCATGGCGCCGGTGCAGCCCGCACTCGTCGAGTCGGACGCCGCAGCCATGGTGGCGGCGGTTCGCCGCCGGGCTCGGCGGGGCGCCTTGGTGGTACTGCTGACCGACCTGAACTCCTCAGCCCTGGAGGAGGGGCTGTTACCGGTGCTATCGCAGTTGTCCGGACGCCATCAGGTGATCGTCGCCGCGATATCCGATCCGCGGGTCGCCGAGCTCGCCGCCGGCCGCGCCGACGCCGCCGAGGTCTACGACGCGGCCGCCGCCGAGCGGGCCCGCAACGATCGCCGCGCGATCGCCTCCCGGCTGCGGCTGGGCGGGGTTGAGGTGGTTGATGCCCAGCCCGACGAGCTGGCCCCGGCGGTCACCGACCGGTATCTGACGATGAAGGCCACCGGCCGGTTGTAAACGGGGGCCGAAACTCAGCCGGTCGGGACAACGTCGGGGGCGTCGGCGAGGTCGCCGGTCTCCCCGGTACGCACCGCGCGACGGCCGAAATAGATGATGTAGCTCAGGAATGCGATCTCGGCGAACACCCCGATGCCGACCCTCGCGGCTGTCGGCAGCGACGAGGGGGTGACGAGCGCTTCGATAAGTCCGCTGAACAGCAGCACGACCGCCAGACCGACGGCCACCGAGACCACCGCGCGGCCCTGTTCGGCAAGCGCCTGACCGCGGGGCCGGTTGCCCGGCGAGATGACCGTCCAGCCCAGCCGCATCCCCGCCGCGGCGGCCAGGAACACCGCGGTCAGCTCCAGCAGCCCGTGCGGGGTCAGCAACCCGAACAGGACATCGGCTTTCCCCGCGTCGATCATCAGGCCGGCTGTGACGCCGAGGTTGGCGGCATTCTGGAACAGCACCCACGGAATCGGAATGCCGAGCAGCACCGCGAAGGCTATGCATTGCGCGGCCACCCAGGAGTTGTTCACCCACACCCGCAGCGCGAATGACCCGGCCGGGTTCTCGCTGTAGTAGTTCGCGAAATCCTGATTGACGAGTTGTTCGATCTCGGCCGGCGTACCCAGCAGCGACCGCACCTCCGGATTGCCGGTCACCCACATGACGATCACCCCGGCCACTGCGCAGAAAGCCGCCGCGGTGACCAGCCACCACCACCGGGCCCGGTAGGCCACGACCGGAAAGGAGACGGTCCAGAATCGGAGGAATTCCCGCCACAGCGGTGCGTGCGCACCGGTGACGGCCGAGCGGGCGCGGGCAACGAGCGCGGAAAGCCGGCCGATGAGCACCGAATCGGTGGATGCCGAGCGCACCATCGACAGATGGGTCGATACCCGCTGATAGAGATCGACGAGTTCATCCACCTCCGGACCCGTCAGCCGGCGGCGACGCCTGACCAGAAAATCCAATCGCTTCCAGCTGGCCTGGTGGGCCATCACGAAAGCATCGACGTCCATCGCGCCATGCTACTGACGGCGGGATAGCGGCGGGGTCTAGATCCCCGGTCGCAACGCCGGCGCCAGCGCGCTCAGCGGGATGCGCGGTTGCACCGTACCCCCGCTCATCGACCACAGGTAGTTACCCGGGGTGAAGTCGATAGGAGTATCCCGGGCAACCGGATAGTCCGGCATGTAGAGGATCAGCTCGTCCGGGGTCAACGCCCAGGCCCGGTACCCGCCGGAATACACCTTGTCCGGCGTCCACCGCTCCGGGATGAACGGATAGGTGTTGGGCTGATGCGGCGGCAGCGCAGCATCGAGGGCGGTCTGGATGAACGGCGCCCCCAGCGATGGGATCGCCGCGGGATCCACCACATCCGAGAGTTGGAGCTGACGGCCGCTGCTCTGGTCGAAGGAGAAGGTGCGGTAGGCGTCTTTGATAGCCGGTCCGTCCAGCCGGGCCGTACTCTCCGAATTATAGGTTTCGCGGAACACCACAGTGCGGATGGCGCCGTGCTGGAAGGTCTCGAAATTGGCATCGCCCCAGCTGTTTTGGTACATCTGCGCGGCGGCCGTCCGCCAGTTGTTCATCAGGGTCCCGAGATAGTTTCCGATCACCGCACCAATGGCCGAGTCGATCTCCGCCGGAATCGCGATATTGATCTCCCGGACCGCCTTGCGCTCGGAGACCACCGTGGCATGACAGTACTGCCCGTTCCACTGACCGCCGATCTGGTCGCAGAACCCGGCCGCCGAGGCCGACGCGGTCGGCGCGACGGTTACCGATGCCGCCACGGCGATCACCGCACCGGCTAATCCGGTCATCCGCATGGGTATTCCCGCCTTACTGCTTTCCGCCCCATGTTCGTGTTCCTTAAGGAAGTTCGACTTTGCTCGCCCGCCAGCGCCCGTCGAGCTTCTCCAGGGTCATCATCATCCGGCTCCGATCGATCCGCGGGTCGGGAAGTTTGGTGTTGGACACGGACTGGTCGACGAACAGCAGCACCACGGCCTTGTCCCTGGACGCCGACTGCACCGCCGACTCCACCACCACGCCTCGGGCGGTAGCTCTGTTCTCGATCAACAGCTGACGGAGTTCCTCGCTGGACTGCGAGTACATGTCCTTGAACTCCCCGGTCGCGCCGTCGAGGACCTCGGCGAAGTTCTCGTCCACCGTGTCGGAGTCGATACTGGTCAGCACCTGGGCGTAGCTGACCGCCGCGCGTTGCGCTTCCGCACTGGCCGCCTCGAGTTGATGCTGCTGCCACACCTGCCAGCCGAGGAACCCGGTGGCGGCGATCAGAACGACAACCACGACGCCGACCGCGGCGGTCCGGATATCGGGTCGGCGGCGGTGCGCTGTCACCAGATCGTCCGGCACCGCGGCCTCGGCATCGCGCCCGGCGTCCCCGGTGGACTCGGTCAGCTCAACGGTCTCCTCGACGGGCGGCGCAGCGTCGTCGCTCCCATCGGAGCGGGTGGCCTCGGCTCCTTCATCGGTCATGACTGGCATCTTGGTCCATCTCCCCTCGCCGGCATCAGCCGGGCGGCTCGATCGGCAGGGTCGGGCCACCATAGGGCGTGGGGATCGAGTATCTGCCCTCCGGGGAGGGATCGGTCTGCTTGCCGAGATCAGCGCCCATCGGTGGCCCGGCGGTGTCGTCGCCGGCCGGCCGCGGTGCGTTCTTGGCACCCCTGATCAGCACCGCGACATCATCGTCGCGGCAGTAGTTGTACATGAAGGGCTCGGGGTAGTCGGCCGAGGCCGGCGGGCGCCGGGGCGTGCCGTAATCGCAGGTATAGCGCGGGTAGATATCGGCGCTCACCCAAACCCCCCCGTCGTGGAAGATGCTGCTCAGCGAGTCCAGCGCCGAACCGCGGTAGGAGGGGAACAGCGCGTTGATCGCCGGCACCCGCAGATACAGCAGCTCCGTGGTGGTCGTGAGATCGCCGAGCAACTGCACCATCGTGTCGGAATTGTCGGCGAACAGGTCGTCGGTGGCGGCGAAGGTCTTCGGGGCCTGCTCGGTCAAGGTGCGGAATCCGCCGGTCATCCGGTCCACCCCGGCTAACACTTCATTGAGGTTCGCGGTCGCAACCCGCATCCCGGCGTCCTTGTCCGCCACCAACTGCAGGGTGATCCGGCTGGTGTTGAGCAGTCTGGTGGTCTCCGGCAGAACCCCGTCCAGCGTGGAGAGCAGGAAGGTGCCACCCTCGACGATATCGCTCAGCTTCTGCGGGCCGTCCTTGCTCGTGCCGAGTTCGGCCTTGATGATCTCCAGCTTGTCGGTATCGACCTGTTTGAGCATCCCGTCGGCATCGGCGAGCAGTTCGGCCATCGTGACCGGCACCTCGGTGCGGCCCAGCGTGAAGTTGCTGCCGTTGGCGAGGAACGGCGCCTCCCCGTTGCCGCCGTCGAAGTCGATGTACTGCTCACCGGCCGCCGACAACCCGGCCACCCGGGCCTTGCTGGACTCCGACAGTTTCACCGACGAGTTCAGTCTGACCTCGGCGTTGACCCCTTCCGGGACGATCGACAGCGTCTCGACCTTGCCGATCGGCACCCCGCGCAGCGTGACGTCCTGGTTGGGCAGCAGACCGCCGGATGCGGGCAGTTCCACGGTCACCCGGTAGACCGACCGCAACGGGTTCCAGCGCAAGGCTCCCAGCATCAGGTACGACAACCCGATGACCAGGGTGAGCAACAGCGCGATCGCGGACAGCCAGGCTTTGTGCCGATGCCCGTACTTGACGGCGCCGACGATCCCGTCGGCAACGGTCCCGATCACGGCGCCGGCTCCGCGGCCGGCGGGGCGGGTGCGGGCTGCGGTCCCGGCGGGTTGACGAACTCACCGGGGGCGGTCGGGCCGGGAGCAGGCCCCACGACGTCCCACTGACCGTGCTGCTCACCGGGGACGACCGGCACCTGCGGGACGTTGGGCCCCCGCCCGACGATGCGCTCCTGCAGCCGGAACAGGGTGTATTTGAAGGAGCCGACGAGTTGGTTCCAGGTGGACCATTTGGGCCCGTGGAAACCCGGGTCGCCCGGGAAGCCGATATCGGGGATGTGACCGAGGATGAGCCGGTCGATGCTGCCCCGCACAGACATCGCCGTACCGCTGGTTGCCTTGATCAGCGGCGGCATCAGCCGGTTGAGCGCCGCCAGGTCGGGGGTGGGGTCCATCACGACATCGTTGAACGCTCCGGAAATCGTGTTCATGTCGGCGATCACGCTGCGGCCACTGGTGTCGGTGCCGCCGATGGACGGGAGCTTGCTCAGCGTGTCGGTGGTACTACCGGCCTGAACAACCAGGTCCGCGATCTGGGTGGTCTGCTGGGCCAGCGTGTCGGTGGCCGGGGCCGCGGCGGTCATGAGTTCATCGAGGACGCCGGTCTTGGCCTCGATCCGGGTGGAGAGGCCGGACAGCGCGGTCAGCGAATCAGCGATCTGATCGGTGCGACGGTCCATCGTGCCGAGCAGTTGGTTGGTGTTGTCGACCAGCTGGCGGAAGTTCCTGCCGCCGTCCTCCCCAGCCGCCTTACCGGCACCGTTGATGATGTCGGTCAGGTTCTTCACCGCGCCTCCGTTGACCAGGACCGCCGCTCCGGTCAGCAGGTTCTCGACGGTCGCCGCCGCCGACGTGTCCTGAATGCCGATGGTGTCACCGTCTTTGAGGGCCGGTGCGTTGGACGGCGCATCGGCCGGGGGCTGGACAGCGATGAACACGTCCCCCAGCGGTGTCGCCGAGCGCAGCTCGGCGGTGGTGCCCACGGGCAGCCGGACGCCGTCATTGATGCGCAGCGTGGCCACCGCGGTGTAGTCGCGCGCCACCAGCTCTTCCAACTGGCCGACATCGGCACCGACGAGTCGAACCTTCGCGAAGGCCGGCACGTTGAGCGCATTCTCGAACACCACGGTCAGGTTGTAACCGCCCGGCCCCGTTCCCGGATGTGGCAGCGGCAGGCTGGCCAGCCCACTGCTGGCACATCCAGCCGTTGCCATCGACACCGCCACCACGATCGCGGCTGCGGACCTCCTGCGCCGGATGATCATTTCTGTCCCATCGCCGCAAGGCCGTCAAGAATGTAGGAGACCCCGAAGTCTGGGCCGAAGTCCTGCAAAGTTCCTGTGCTACAACCCAATTGCCGCAAATGCAGCAGGTTGCAGACCTCTTTGACGGTTTGACTGTCGAACAGCAACTTGTCGGAGAGGATGTGGACCCGGGCGGCGCCGTTCTCCCGGTCGATGACGTTGTAGATGTTGTCCAGTGTCATCGGGGCGACGTCCAGCAGTTCGGCGAGATCGCGCTGGTGCTCGATGGTGGTATCCAGCACGACCTCCCCACTGCCCACCAGACCCTTGACGGTGTCGCGGTTCTTCTCCAGCAGATCACCGAGTTGCGTCAGGACCACGTTGAGCTGCTTCCCGGTGGTGCCGCTGCCCAGATCCTCATCTGCCAGTACCTGGGTGAGCACCCGGACGGTGGAACCGAACTCCCGCAGCGTGCCCTCATTGGCCGCCGCGCCGTCCATCAGCGTGCTGAGATTGTCCACGACCGCGGTGAGTTGCTCCTTGGTCTGCGCTCCACCGTCGGCGCCGAGTTTCAGCGCCTTGGACAACTCGCTCAGCGCCGACTTGATTCGCTCGCCGTTACCGTCGGCCATCGCGGCGGCGGAATCCACCAGCGTGCGAACCGCACCGTTTCCCTTACCGTCTCCATTCAGCGACATGGCAAGTCGGTCGACCATGTCCAGCGTCCGGGTGAACTCGACCGGTGTCTTGGTCTTGGTCAACGGGATGGTGGCGTGATCCTCCAAGACCGGGCCGCCGCGGTAGGGCGGCGTGAGCTCCACGGCCCGCTCCGCGAGGATCGAGGTCTGCAGGGTGACGGCCTGGGCGTCCGCCGGAATCTTGACGTCCTTGTCGACGGTGAACTCCACCTCGACGTAGCCGGTCTTGGGCGTCACCTTGGTGACGCTGCCGACCTTCATGCCCAGCACCTGGACGTTGTTGGTCGGATACAGTCCCGCGGTGTTGTCGAACTGCGCCACCAGGGTGATGGTGTCGAGCCGGTCCTTGGCCAGTTTCCACGTGTAGATGCCGAGACCGCCGACCGCCACCACGGCGAGAATGGCCAGGATCACGAAACCCCTGCCCCGCTTCACCGGCAGTCCTTGTAGTACTCGATCATGCTGAACTGCTTGGCCCGCCCGCTGATGGCACACATCCACGAATCGACGAGCAGACCGTTGGTGAAGTTGGCTTCCAGCGCGTTACCTGTGCCGGTCGCGTTGGCCAGACCGCGCAACGCCACGGGGGCACTCTGCAGGATGCCGCGCAGCATGCCGTCGTTCTTGGCCATCAGTCCGGTGAGGGTGTCCAAACTGACCAGCAGCTCATCCAACTCGGCCCGGTCCTCGACGATGGTGTCGTCGAGAACATCGACCAGATCGGTCAGCGACTGCATCATCACGTGGAACGCCGCGCGCCGCATGACGAATTCGCCGAGTAGCTCATTGCCCTGTCTGACCATGCTGCCGATGCTGGTCTGCTGGCGACGCAACGTGGTCGTCACCAGGTCCATGGTCGTGAGCATGCTGCCGAACTGCTCGCGCCGGTCGGCCATCACCGTCGACAGCTTCCTGAGGTTGTCCATCGCCTTGGGTATCAGCGGCGGCAGGCCTTCGATCTGTTTGCCCAGCACCTCAATGGCCGTCGCGAGGTTATCTGTGTTGACGTCGCCGTAGTTGACGGCGACGTCCTGCAGCGCCTGCTGCAGGTCGTAGGGAACCTCGGTGTGGTTGAGATCGATGGTGTTGTTCTCCAGCGGACCGCCACCGCCGGGATAGAGGGCCAGGTACCGCGACCCCAGGATCGTGGTGATCATGATCACGGCCCGGGAGTCCTTGCCGAGGTCGATCGTGTTCTGCACGCGCATATCCACCGTGACGTGATCGCCGTTGAGCTTCAGGCCGGTGACCGTCCCGACCGGGATGCCCGCGACGGTGACGGGGTTGCCCGGCAACAGCGCGGCCGCCTGGAGGAAATCGGCGCTGATGCGCTTGTAGCCGGGACCCACTTTGGTGATGATCACCAGCGTCGCCAGCAATGCGGCCAGCACGGTCAGGGCGACCAGACCGATCATGGTGCGGTTGCGGTCCTCGAGCATTCGCTTACGCGGAAGACCTTTGTACTTCCGCTCACCCGTCGCGTTAACCATTGGCCATATTCCTGCACTTCGGAGTGTGCTGCGCCTGGTTGCCGGGGGTCGCGGCGTTGACGACTATCGGTGTCACGTCGTTGAGGCCGGGGAAGAAGGCCAGTGCGTTCAGGTCGCAGGTGTAGATATTGAGGTAGGCGCCGTCGTTGGTGACCCGGGCCAGACCCTTGAGCAACTTCGGCAGGTTGGCGCCGGTGAAAGCCAGTTGCGGCTCGATACTCACCAGATGCGCGGCGAAACCCGGCTCCCGGGTTATCAGCTCCTGCAGCGCCGGGTTCACCTCGTTGGCGACGGCACTGAGTTGGCGCACCACCCGCGACAGCGAGCCCATCGAGTCGACCAGCTCCGGGCGGCGGGCGTTGAACGTGCCGACCATCTGCTGGGCGTTGGAGATCGTCGCGTCGATATCGTCGTTCTGTTTGGCGAGCGTGCCGAACAGCTGGTCCATCCCGGAGATCAGGTCGCCGAGCAGTTCGTCGCGGCCGGCGAACGTCTCGGTGAGCTTCCCGGTCTGGTCGACCAGGGTCGCCCAGGCCGTGCTGTCACCCTGCAGCGCCTGGATGGCGGCATTCGAAATCTGATCGGCGGCCTTCGGGTCGATGGTGGCGAACAACGGCTCGTAGCCGTTGAGCACGATCCCGACGTCGAAGGAGGGAAAGGTGCGCTCGACCGGGATGACGCTGCCCGCCGGCAGCGGGGCCGTCTCGCCGGTCTTGCCCGGGTGCAGGTCGAGATACCGCTGGCCGACGATGTTCTGGTACAGGATCGAGGCCTCGGTGTTGGCCAGCAGCTTCTGGTCGTTCTGCACCTCGAAGTCGACCTTGGCGCGGTTGCCCGCTGTCAGGTCCACCCTCATCACCCGGCCGACTCGGACGCCCGCCATCCGGACATCGTCCCCGTCGCGCAGGCCGAACACGTCGGTGAACTCCGCCGAGTACGCGGTGGTGGGGCCGCTGACCTCGCGCTCCAGCGTGGAGTACACCAGCCAGGTCATCACCGAGGTGACGAGCAGAAACGCGATCAGTCCGATGGCGATCTTGCGGAGCTTCATCCCGCACCCCCCTCATCCGCTGACACCGTCATCCCGCGTACCAGCGGAGCGAGCAGTATCTGGGTGGCGGCCGTGGCCGGCCGGCCGGTGATGTAGGACAGCTGCTGGACCTCCTGCGGACTGCCGACCGGGCCCACGTTTCCGCCGTAGGAGGCCGGTGCCGCCGCCGGAGTCGGTCCCGGCTCGCCTGGCAGATAGCCCGGCGGCCACGGGGCGACCGGTGCGATCGGTGCCGGGTCCGGGTTGATCGGGATCGGCGTAAGCGCCGGGTTCGCGGTGCCGGGAACCGGCGGGGCCGGGGTCATCGGCGGGCCGACACCCCCGAGGATCCCGGTACCGATGCCCTCCGACAGCGGCGGGTTCGGGTCGACCAGATTGGGCCCGTTGGGGTTGATCAGCGGAGGGCCGACCGCGACCAGGTTCCCGCTCGGCCCGACGACGGTGCCCGGCGGCGGCATCAGGTCCTTGGGCGGTTGATAATTCTGCGGCAACAGCACTTCGGGCAGTTCTGGGCGCACCGCGATCAGGGGTGCGGTGAAACAGCTCGGACCTTTCAACTCGCCGTAGGCCGGGCAGTCCGCGCGGGTGTAGGAGTAGGTGGGGGTCAGCGCCAGGTTGGCCCGGAGGTTGAACGAATCCTCCTCCGGAATCCAGCCTTCGTGGAATTTGTCGGAGAAGGCCTTCATCTTCTGGAAACCGGGGAGCCAGTTGTCCGCCGTCTGGGCCAGCACCCCGGTGACCGGGGTGAGCTGCCGGCCGATGGTGATCATCCGGTCGATGTGATTGGCCAGTGCCGTATCGGTGGTGCCCAGCGTATTGGCGCCGCCGGTGAGCATGGCGTCGAGCTGGGCGCGCTGCTCGACCAGGGTCTGCATGGGGCCGACCGCTTGATGCAGCGCGTCGAGTAGGTCCGGCGCGGTCTGCTGCAGGCCCTCGGCGGCGGCGACCAGAGCGCTCAGCATGGACGGGCTGGCCGCGTCGGTGGCGACGACAGAGTTCAGCTGGTTGACGATGCGGTCCAGCTGCGCGCCGGCCGCCAATAGCTGGGGCCTCCGGTCATGGGTGGCGGCGCCGAGCGCAGCCAGCACCCCGAGGGTGGTGTTCTCCCGGCCGCGGCCGGTGGCATAGAGGATATCGCGCAGTTTGCTGATGGTGGTCTGGAACAGCACCGTCGGCAGTTGGGTGTCTTCGGCGATATGGTCCCCCGACCGAATCGCGGGGGCCGGGCCGTTGTCGACGAGTTCGACCCCGGATACCGCGAAGACGTTGCTGGGCACCACCCGGGCGGTGACCGTCCGCGGAATGGCCGGCGCGTAGTCCTTCGAGATATCGATGTGGACGTAGTTCGGGCTGCCGAAGCTGGCCGGGATCACATCGTTGACCGTGCCGACGAGCAGACCGTGGTAACGGACGTCGGACCGGCTGGGCAGGCCGTCGCCGACGTTGGTCAGATCGGCGACGATCCGGGTGTAGGACTCCAGCCGGCCCGTCGACTTGGCCACCAGCAGCGTCACCACGAGGGCTGAGGCGGCGATCATGGCGATACCGGCCAGAATGAGCTGACGATTGGTCGGCCCGCGGCCGCTGATATCGAAGGTCTTCGCCATCAGCCACCGAACCTTGCGCCGGAGTCGAGGCTGAACATCGCCATGGTGAGCAGCATGTTGACGATCACGACCACGGTGATGGAGGCACGCATCGCATGACCGGCGGCGACGCCCACCCCCTCGGGCCCACCACTGGCGTAAAAGCCGTAATAACACTGCAGCACCGCGGCGATGGCCACGAAGATCACGCATTTGATCACCGAGTAGAAAATCTCGGTGCCGGTGAGCATCAGGCCGAAGTAGTGCATGTAGCCACCCATCGAGCCGCCGCTGATCAGCGAGACGATGATCTGCGTGCTCAGATAGCTGACCCCGAGGCAGACGATATAGAGCGGGATGATCGCGGTGATCGAGGCCATCAGGCGGGTGGTCACCATATAGGGGATCGGGCGGATCGCCATGACGTCCAGGGCGTCGATCTCCTCTGAGATCCGCATCGCCCCGAGTTGAGCGGTGAACCGGCATCCGCTCTGGGTGGCGAAGGCGAGCGCGGCGGCGATCGGGGCCAGTTCGCGGGTGTTCACCAGCGAGGAGATGATGCCGACCGCCGGCCCCAGGCCCAGCAGCTGGAGGAAGTTGTAGCCCTCGATGCCGACCATGACGCCGACAACGACCCCCAGCACCAACGCGACGCCGGCGGTGCCACCGCCGACCACGAGCGACCCGTTACCCCAGGCCACATCGGACAGCAGCCGGGTGTACTCCTGACGGTAACTCTTGAGCACCACCGGAATCCCGGCCAGCGCCCGCCCGGCGAAGATCAGAATGTGCCCGAGTTGCATCACCGGGCTGACAACCTTGCCGCCGAGCTGTTTCAGCGGCCGCACAACCGGGACCAGCACCGGCGGGATCGGCTTGGCGACCACGGTCTAGAGCCCCGTCTGCGGGAAGAGGATCAGATACATCTGGCTGATGACGACGTTGACGATCATCAGCAGCAGGATCGACTCGACAACCGAGGAGTTGACCGAGTTGGCCACCCCCATCGATCCGCCCCGGGTGGACAGCCCCTTCTCACAAGCCACGATCGCCACGATCGCCCCGTAGACCACCGCCTTGACCATCGCCAGTTTCATATCGGCGGTCGTGGTGAACGAGGCGAAGGTCGCCACGAAGCTGCCGGGGGCGCCGTGCTGGAAATACACGTTGAACAGGTAGCTGGCCAGGAATCCGGTGAAGCAGACCAGACCGGTCAGCGCCACCGCGACGAGGATCGCAGCCACGAACCGCGGCACCACCAACCGCTGGATCACCGAGATGCCCAGCACTTCCAGAGCGTCGATTTCGTCCCGGATCTTTCGGGAGCCGAGGTCTGCGGTGATCGCCGAGCCGACCGCCGAGGCCATCAGGATGGCCGCCACCAGTGATGCGGCCTGCCGGATCACCGCCAGACCGCTCGCCGCGCCGGCCAGCGAGGTGGCGCCAACCTGTCCGGCGAGCAGGGCGAACTGAACCGATAGCGTCACCCCGATCGGCAGCGCCACGAAGATGGTGGGCATCACCGACGTGCCGGCCATGAAAGCCGCCTGGCGGATGAACTCCTGCCACTGGAACTTCCCGGTGAACAGATCGACGAACAGGGTTTGGATCGTCCGCACCGCCATGATGGCCTGGTTGCCGACCGTCGTGATCGCAGCCCGCGGATGCCGCTCGACATAACCGGAAACCCAGTCGTCGATCTCCCTGACGCCGTCGTGGCTGCGATCCGGCGGGGTGAGTTCCGATGTGGTCATCCGGCGAGCCGCCCCGCGGTGCTGCCTGCGCGCAGATCGATCCCCGCAAACAGACCAGCCGGTCGTTCCACGGCGTCCCGCCCCCTTATGACCGTTGCTGCGTGACACAGGATCAGAGGGTCACAGTAGGTGCGGCCGAGACGGGTTGTGGCCGATTCCCCGATATTCCCAGGACCGCTTTCCGATTCGCCGGGCAGCCGGGCGGAAACCGGAAAGCCCGGCCGGTGCCGCGTCGAGGTGGTGCCCGACGTAGCGTGATCTCCGTGGTTTCGAGGCCGGAGACGGTGGTGACCGGCGATGCCGTCGTGCTCGACGTTGCGGTCGCGCAGTTGCCGGTCCGGGCCCTCGGGGCGTTGATCGACCTCGTTCTGATCCTGGCCGGGTACGTGGCGGCGCTCATGCTGTGGGCCGTGGCACTGCCCCAATTCGACGATGCCCTGACCGCGGCGATCCTGATCATCTTCACCGTCACGGTGATCGTCGGCTACCCACTGGTGATGGAGACGGCCACCAGGGGCCGCTCCGTCGGCAAGATGGTGATGGGGCTACGGGTCGTCTCCGACGATGGCGGCCCGGAGCGGTTCCGGCAGGCGCTATTTCGCGCACTGGCCGGCTTTGTGGAGATCTGGATGCTCTTCGGCGGCCCGGCGGTGATCGCCAGCCTGCTGTCGGCGCAGGGGAAACGTATCGGTGACATGTTCGCGGGCACCGTGGTGATCAGCGAACGCGGCCCGCGCTCCGTTCCGCCACCGGTGATGCCGCCGGGTCTGGCCTGGTGGGCCGCCTCGCTGGAGCTATCCGGTCTGGGGCCGCAACAGACCGAGCTGGCCCGTCAGTACCTGGCCCGGGCACACGAGCTGGCCCCGGCCGTCCGGAATGCGATGGCCCACCACGCGACCGCCGAGGTGGTCGCGCGGATCTCTCCCCCGCCGCCACCCGGTGCGCCGCCCGAGCACATCCTCGCGGCGGTCCTCGCCGAACGACACCGCCGCGAACTGGCGCGGCTCAGTCCGCCGGTCCGGCCGGGGCCACCGCCCACGGCGCCGCACCGGCCGCCGATCCACGCCATCGAACCGGATCAACCCCGCGACAACGGATTCGTCCCGCCCGGATAGCGGGTCGTCGACCCTCAGCTGCCGATCCAGTTCCCGTGGAATCCGTAGGGAACCCGCCGGGGCAGCCTGATCCGGGCCACCGGTTCGCCGGCGAAGTCGGAGGCGTCGAGAATTACCAGGTCACTACCGTCGCGGGTGGGATCGTAAACGTAGGCGATGTACCACCCGTTCGTCTCATCGGCCGGCCCGGAGGACGACGGCACGAAGACGGCCTCGCCCGGCCCCCCGGGCTCGTCGGCCGTGCCGAACCGGTGCTCGACGGCGTCGCCGCTGCTCAGGTCATAGCGCACCAGGCAGGCATCACCCACCGATACCGCGTACCGGGCGGGCAGTCCGGCCAGCCGATCATCGATGCGGGGAAACTCCACCCGTCGGTCATCGAGTTGACGTTCGGTCACCGTGCCCGCCCGCAGGTCGATCCGCCACTCCCACAACACTGCGCTGGCATCGAAGCCACCATCGTTGCGCCACAGTTCGGGATAACGAACCGCCTGCAACACAAGAGAATTGCCCTCTTCATATGAGTTGGCGACATGGAACACGTAGCAGGGTTCGATATCGAACCAGCGAATCTCGCCGAACGGGTCCTCCCGGCTCAGCACGCCGAACCGGGCGCCGTGGTCATCGTCCCAGCGGTAGGGCATATCCCCCTTGCCGTTGAGCGCGATATCGAGGTCGAACACGATGGGCAGGTCCATGAAGACGACATGTTTCGAGGTCATGGCGAAGTCGTGCATCATCGTCAGAGCCGGAACCTCGACCGGCCGGTTGATGGTCAGTTCGCCGTCAGCATCGGCACGGTGATAGCTGACGTGCGGCTGGAACAGGTTGCCGTAGCCGAAGAAGTGCAACTCACCGGTGGTCGGACAGATCTTCGGGTGAGCGGTCATCGCGTCGTTGAGTTTGCCGTCGAAGTCGTAACAGCCGACGGTCTCCAGGTCGTTGGTGATCTCGTAGGGCAGTGAGGATTCGACCAGGGCCAGGGTCTTACCGGCGTGGTTGACGACGTGGGTGTTGGCCACCGACGAACGCAGGTTACGGGTGCCATCCGGGCCGTAGAGCGGGAACGGGTCCTCGAAGCTCTCGGTGCGCACCCACCGGTTGCGATACCACTTGGCCGCACCGCCGGCGATGCGCACCCCGTGGATCATGCCGTCGCCGATGAACCAGTGCCCGGTCGGGGTGCGCGGGTTGGAGCCGTTGCGCAGGTACCAGCCGTCGATCTCGGGCGGGATGGCGCCCTCGACCGGAAGGTCGTACTCGGTGAGTTCATCGGCGACCGGCGCGTAGTTGCCCCGCATGTGGAACGGGCTGGCATCGGGCAGGTTCGCCGGATCGGCTGCGGTATCGGTCATAGCACCACTGTGGCACGTTTCCTGGGATTACGGCGGCCCGATTTCGGCACGCTTTCCGGCGCTCAGCGCACGAAACCGCGCCGACTCGGTTGCCCGGGCCTACACCTGCACCCAATCCAGGGTCCGCTGCACCGCCTTCTGCCAGCCGGCGTAGCCCTCGGCGCGCTGTTCCTCGCTCCAGGACGGCGTCCAGCGGCGGTCCTCATGCCAGTTGGCGCGCAGATCTTCGGGATCACTCCAGAATCCGACCGCCAGGCCGGCCGCATAGGCCGCGCCCAGCGCGGTGGTCTCGGGGACCTTCGGGCGTACAACATCCACACCGAGCACGTCGGCCTGGATCTGCATGCACAACTCGTTGAGGGTGACACCGCCGTCGACCTTGAGCACCTCGAGTTTCACCCCGGAGTCGGCGGCCATCGCATCGACGACATCGCGGCTCTGATAGCAGATCGCCTCCAGCGTCGCCCGCGCGATATGGGCGTTGGAGTTGAACCGCGACAGTCCCACGATCGCCCCGCGCGCATCCGAACGCCAGTACGGCGCGAACAGACCGGAGAAGGCCGGCACGAAGTACACCCCGCCGTTGTCCTGCACCCGCCGGGCCAGCGTTTCGCTGTCGGACGCGCCACTGATGATGCCCAACTGGTCACGCAGCCACTGCACCGCCGAGCCGGTCACCGCGATCGAACCCTCCAGAGCGTAAACGGGTTTCGCATCACCGAACTGATAGCAGACCGTGGTCAGCAGGCCGTTGGAGCTGCGGACGATCTTCTCGCCGGTGTTGAGCAGCAGAAAGTTCCCGGTGCCGTAGGTGTTCTTGGCCTCCCCGGGCTTCAGACACACCTGCCCGACCATCGCCGCCTGCTGGTCACCGAGGCTCGCCGTCAGCGGCACCGTCCCGCGGACCGGGCCTTCCGGATGGGTCAGGCCGTAGGGCTCC
>JAHZJY010000184.1 GCA_022600695.1 Actinomycetes bacterium
CTACACCAGATGACATTACAACCGGAGCGGACTACCGCCTTTCTGTGCGGGCCCGAGCCGATGATGCACTCCAGCGCGGCGGTGATGAACGCCAAAGGCCTTGCGCCGCAAAATATTCGGGTTTCCCTGGAGCGCAACATGCAGTGTGGTATCGGGTGGTGCGGGCACTGCCAACTCGGCCCGTTGCTGCTCTGTCGCGACGGCCCGGTGGTCGGCTATGACGTGGCCAGGCCCCTGCTGGAAGTCGAGGAACTGTAAATGCCCACCTTGGCGGTATGGAAGTTCGCCTCGTGCGACGGTTGCCAGCTGACCCTGCTCGACTGCGAGGACGAACTGCTGACCCTGGCCGAGCAGGTGCAGATCGCAGCTTTCGCCGAGGCGTCGAGTGCGGTGATGGGTGGGCCGTATGACGTATCGCTGGTGGAGGGCTCGATCACCACCCCGGCCGATGAGCGGCGGATCCGTGAAATCCGCGAGCAGTCCGGGGTTCTGGTGACGATCGGGGCGTGTGCCACCGCCGGCGGTATTCAGGCGTTGCGGAACTTCGCCGACGTCGCCGAGTTCGCCTCCGTCGTCTACGCCCGCCCCGACTACATCGAGACCCTGGCCACGTCCACCCCGGCCTCGGCGCATGTGTCGGTCGACTACGAACTGCGCGGCTGCCCCATCGACCGCGGGCAATTGCTCGATACGCTGGCGGCCCTGCTGGTCGGCCGTAAACCGCGACTGCCCTCGGCGACGGTATGCACCGAATGTAAGCGGGCCGGGGTCAGTTGCGTGACCGTCGCCGAAGGGATCGCCTGTCTGGGCCCGGTCACCCACGCCGGCTGCGGGGCGCTGTGTCCCCGACACCATCGCGGCTGTTACGGCTGCTTCGGGCCGACGGCTACGCCGAACCTGGGTGCGACGATTCCGGTGTTGCGCCGTGACGGGATGTCCGCCGGCGATGTCGACCGGGTTCTCAGCACGTTCAACGTGACGCAATTCCAGGCCGCTCGAGATACCGCCGGGGACGCCGAATGAGCGAGTCCCGGCGCACCCTGCGGGTCGGCGCGCTGACCCGGGTCGAGGGGGAGGGCGCCCTGCACGTCGAGTTGCGCGACGGGATGCCCGAACGGGTCGAACTCAACATCTACGAGCCGCCGCGGTTCTTCGAGGCCTTCCTGCGCGGACGGTCCTATACCGAGCCGCCGGATCTGACCGCCCGCATCTGCGGTATCTGCCCGGTGGCGTATCAGGTCAGCGCCTGTAACGCGATCGAGGATGCCTGCGGGGCCACGCTGGATCCGGAACTGATCGCGCTGCGGAGGCTGTTGTACTGCGGCGAGTGGATCCACAGCCACGCCCTGCACATCTATCTGCTGCACGCGCCGGACTTCCTCGGCGCGCCGGACATCTTCACGGTGGCGCGGGAGCACCGCGAGGCGGTGGAACGCGGGCTGGCGCTGAAGAAGGCCGGCAACCGGCTGATGGAAGTCGTCGGCGGCCGCTCGATCCATCCGATCAACGTGCGCCTCGGTGGTTTCTACTCGGTTCCGTCCCGCGCCGATCTCGCCTCGGTGGCCGAGCAACTGCGGCACGCCCTGGACGACGCCCTTTCGACCGTGACCTGGGTGGCCGGTTTCGAGTTTCCAGAGCTGCGGATCGAGCATGAGCTGCTGGCGCTGACCGGTTCGGCCTACGCCATCGAGGACGGGGTGATCGCCCGCAGTGCCGGGCCGGCGTTCGGGGTGTCCGAGTTCAGCGAGCACGTCCGCGAAACCCAGGTCGAGCACTCAACCGCCCTGCATGCCACTCTTGACGGCGGCTGTCACCTGACCGGCCCGCTGGCTCGCTACTCGCTGAACCACCGGCAACTCTCCCCGTTGGCCCGGGAGGCCGCAACTGCAGCCGGTTTGGGAGTCGAATGCCGAAACCCTTTCCGCAGCATTGTGGTTCGGGCGGTCGAGGTGGTTTACGCGGTCGAAGAAGCATTGCGGATCATCGATAACTATGTCGCGCCGCCGCGGCCGTTCGTCGAGGTCGAGGCCCGGCCCGGAGTGGGCCACGGGGTCAGCGAGGCCCCGCGCGGACTGCTCTATCACCGCTACGAGATTGACGAGGCCGGTCTTGTCGCGGCCGCGGAGATCATTCCGCCGACCTCGCAGAACCAGGCGGCCATCGAAGATGATCTGGCCAGGGTGGTGATCTCCGATGCCGGACTCGACGACGCGGCGCTGACTGCGATGTGCGAGCGGACCATTCGCAACTACGACCCGTGCATCTCGTGCGCCACCCACTTCCTGACGGTCACCGTGGATCGGCGGTGAGTCCGCGGTCGGGTGGCTGCGTCGTGATCGGGATCGGCAACGAGTTCCGCCGTGATGACGGCATCGGACCGGCGGTGGCGGCGACCCTGGCGGCCCGTGGTGCGCCGGCGGTGGCTTGCGCCGCGGAGCCTACGGCGATCCTGGACGCCTGGGAGGGCGCCGCGCTGGCAATTCTGGTGGACGCCGTCGACGGTACGGTGCCGGGCCGGATCCGGCAGTGCACGATCGCCGATTTGACCGATTGCGCGTCGGTGAGTTCCCACGATCTCGGCGTCGGGCAGACCTACGAGTTGGGACGCGCGTTGGGCCGTACACCGGAAGCGCTGGTCGTTGTCATCGTGGACGTCGCCGACACCGGGCACGGCGTGGGGCTCAGCCCGCCGGTGGCCGCGGCGCTACCGGCGGCCGTTCGGCTGGTCGAGTCCGTCCTGAGTCAGCAGGCCGGCGAACCGGCGGACCAGCAGTCGTAGCCGCCGGGCGGCGTCGTCGGCGTTGACGGCGGTGTCGGCGCGCACCCCATCGGGGTGTAGGCCCAGTCGGGTCATCTCGTCGACGTCCGCGGCGATCCACCGTTCCACCAGTTCGGGGTCCACCTCGGGATGGAACTGCACTCCCAGCGCCCGGCCCTGGACGAAAGCTTGGGTGGCGCGGGCATTGCGGGCGATCTCGACGGCACTCGGCGGCAGGGTGAAGCGGTCGAAATGCCATTGGAACCACCGTCCGCCCGGAACCAGATCAGCTCTGCTGCTGTGCACGTCATGCCAGCCGATCTCCGGGTGCGGTGAACGGGCGACGGTGCCGCCCAGCGCGTGGGCCAGCAGTTGTGCGCCGAAACACACCCCGAGCACCGCCACCCCCGCGGACAGCGCATGGCGCACCATCGCGATCTCACCGGCCACCCAGCGCGGTGCGATCCGGTCGTCGTAGACCGCCCAGCGCGCCCCCATCGGCACGATCACGTCATAGTCGAGCGGATCCGGGAACTCGGTGTCGAGCGCCGGATCGTCGGCCCGGCCGGCCGGCACCACGTCGAAAGTGCTGATATCGAAACCGGACTCGGCGAACGCCTCACCGAGCAGGGCCGCCGGCGCCGACGGGTCGTTGTGGAGGAACAGCACCGCAGGCACCCGCTCACGGTACGTCCCGGATCCGGCTCGTCGGTAGGCTCGGGTCCATGCGGCCGGTTTTCATCGCGCTGGTGTTACTGGTCGCCGCGGCTCACTTCGCCTTCCTGATCTATCTGCCCAGCGGCGGCTTTCTCGCGTTGCGGTGGCGTCGCAGCATCTGGTTACACCTGCCGGTGGTGCTGTGGGGGATGGGCAGCGTGGCGATCGGACTGTGGTGCCCGCTGACCGCAGTCGAGCGGTGGGCCCGGCCTCGGGCGGGGATGGCGCCGCTGAGTTCCGCGGGCTTCATCGACCACTACATCACCGGGGCGGTGTACCCCGCGGGTGCAGCGGGGTACGTCCAGGCTGCGGTTTTCCTGGTCGTGCTGGTGTCCTGGCTGGGTTTCGCGCTGACCGCGCGGCGCGGATCCCGACACCGCCGGGACGCTGCGACGAACATGGTTTGACGTACGAACCTGATTTCCCGAATACTTCGCGCCATGGGCGTGTCCACCCAGGTCTGGGTTATCACCTGCGTCGGGATCCTGGGTCTGTTCGTCTTCGACTTCTTCGCCCATGTGCGGGTTCCGCACGACCCGACCTTCCGCGAGTCGGCTATCTGGTCCACGGTGTACATCACCCTGGCGGTGATCTTCGGGTTCTTCGTCTGGTGGCAGTGGGGCGGGCAGTACGGCGGCGAGTACTTCGCCGGTTACGTCACCGAGAAAGCCCTGTCGGTCGACAACCTGTTCGTGTTCACCGTCATCATGACCTCGTTCGCGGTACCACGGGCCTATCAACAGAAGTTGCTCCTGATCGGCATCGTGATGGCACTGGTCATGCGGGCCGGTTTCATCGCCATCGGCGCCGCCGCGATCAACGCCTACAGCTGGGTGTTCTACATCTTCGGCATCTTTCTCATCGCCACGGCGCTGAAACTGGCCCGGGAGAGCGGGCACGAGCGCGAGGTCGAGGTGCAACGGGAGAATCGGATGGTCGCCCTGGTACGCCGTTTCGTCCCGACCACCGATGACTACGACGGCGACAAGTTCCTCACCCGGGTCAACGGCAAGCGGGCTGTCACCCCGATGCTGCTGGCGCTGATCGCGATCGGGTTCACCGATCTGCTCTTCGCACTGGATTCGATCCCGGCGATCTACGGGCTCACCGAGGAGGCATACATCGTCTTCACGGCCAATGCCTTCGCGTTGATGGGCCTGCGCCAGCTGTACTTCCTCATCGGCGGTCTGCTGGACCGGTTGATCTATCTGTCGGTGGGCCTGTCGATCATCCTCGGCTTCATCGGGATCAAACTGGTGCTGCACGCGCTGCACAAGAACACGCTGGGGTTCATCAACAACGGCGCCTACGTCGAGGTGCCGGAGATCTCGACCCAGATGTCCATCGGCGTCATCGCCGTGGTGTTGATCATCACCACCGTCGCCAGCCTGTGGCGCACCCGCGGCCGGGCTCGGCGCGAACCGCAACCGTGACCGGGGTCGCCGCGCGCGAAGATCCCCGGGAGGGCAATCGCCGCCCAGCGCCCCGGTCAGCTCACCCCGGTCAGCGCGATGCCCTGGTCCGGCGCGCATCGCTGAGACCGATGCCCGCCAGCAACACCAGCGCGACCAGTGGCGCGACGATGGTCATGCTCAGCACCGCGGCGTCCGGCACCGGCTGTCCCCGCAAATGTGCCAACACTCCGATCAGCGGCTGGAAAATCATCCCGCCGACGCCCATGATCAGCATATTCGTCAGCCCCATCGTGACCCCGGACAGTTCCGCCGGGGCATGGTCCCGCGCCATCGTGAAGGTCAGCACGTAGCACGCATTGCAGAGCCCCAGAGCGAACATCGCCGCGCTCTGTGCCACCGGACCGTGCAGCACGAACAGGATCAGTGTCATCGCCACCGCCGTGCCGAGCGCGCCCAGCGATAACAGCAGCGCGGGCCTGCCGAACCGTGCGCACAGCCACGCCGAGCCGATCATGCCGGGTAGGCATCCCCAGAAGTAGAAGGATGCGGTCAGCGAGGCCGTCGACAGGCTCATCCCGTCGGAATCCTGGAAAAATGACACGCCCCAGAGCATCCCGAAGGCAACCCCGGTCGAGGCCACCAAACCGCCGGCCAGGGCGCGGGACAGAATCGGTATTGAGACCAGTAATCGCACCACCTCAGCGCGTTCGGGCCAGTTCGGCCGGTCGGAACTATCGGTGCTTTTCCGATTCCTGACGAACAGCACAATCAGGATCAGCAGAACCGCCGAGAACACGCCGCAGCCGATCATCGCGGTTCGCCAGCCGGCCCGCTCGACGACGAATCCGAGGGTTTCCTGCCCCAGTGCGGCGCCGGTCATCCCGGCCATCTCGGTCAGCGCCGCCAGTAGCGGGAAGAGGCGGGCGGGAAACCACTGGGTGGCCAGGGTCAGTGCGCACACCACGGTCGGGGCGGCGCCCAGGCCCATGAGGATACGGGTGGCCTCGGCGAAATCGGCCGTCTCCGACAACGAGAACAGGAAGGACGCGACGGTGCAGAGCAGCGCTCCGGTGATGAGCACCACCCGCGGGCCGAAGCGCGTCACCAGGATCCCGGCCGGGATCTGCAAGAGGATGTACGGGTAGTAGAAACTTGACGACAGGCCGCCGAATCCCGCCTCGTTGAGGGACAGATCGACGACCAGCCCCTCCCGCATGACGCTGGGGAAGGTCTGCAGCACCATCTGGAAGAAGACGTACAGCGCGGCGGCGCCGAAAACGATGCCACTGCGCCACGGCGACCACAGGGGATCGTCCGCCGGTCCGACCGTAGTGGTCGACGAGTTCGCCATCGTCTCAACCTCGTTGTCCGGGAATGCGGAACGGGTCAGTGGTGTCCGAGGGGGGACTTGAACCCCCACGCCCGTTAATAGGGCACTAGCACCTCAAGCTAGCGCGTCTGCCATTCCGCCACTCGGACCCGATGCGCCCACCGCGGCGGGCGGTTAAGGCTATCGGATTTGCCGTCCCCGTCTCAAACCCGCGCTCAGGAGCTCGGCAGCCGGCCGGCGATGGTGCTGGCGATTGCCGTCGCCGCCGACGTCGGGCCGGCCAGGCTGCATGCTTCGACGTCGACCGCGACATTGCCGTGAACGGTCAGCGCCCGCTGACAGGACCACTGTTGTGGACTGCGCTGGACCCGGGATACCGCCAGTGCGTCGCGCTCCAGACCGGCCGGACCGATGGACCAGAGCTGGGCGGGAGCCAGCGGCTGCGGGTAGGTGAGCTCGCGGTCGGCGCAGCCGGACCAGCTGTCCTGCGACCGGGCGAAGAAATCCGCCGCGGCACCGGCGTTCGGGAACAGCACCACGGCCTGGGTGGCGAAATGCGACCACTGTGACGCCGCAGGTTCGCGGAGCACCTGTCCGTGTACGGCGGTCCAGCCGCTGCCGGCGTACACGGCTTGCTGGGCCGCGCCCGCGACCGCCAAGCAGTCGACCCCGTCGGCCAGACGTGCGGTGTCATCCCAAAGCGCATCGACTTCGCGGGTCACGACCATATCCGCCCCGGACAGGGCCGAGCTGACCTCTGGGGCCGACAGCAACAGCGACGGCAGAGCCTCGGACGTGGTCAGGGGCGCAGTCGCGGCCGGGGTCGCGGTACCGGCCGTGGTGGTGGCGCAGCCGCTGACCGAGAGACACAACAGTGCGGTGATCACGGGCGCGCGGCGATTCATCGCAGTAAATAAACCACGATGACACGCGTGTTGTAAATGTTGATTGAGTTAAAGATGTGATAAAGGCGTCGACACTACCGGCCGCCGCGATCGAGGCTGATCGTCAATGGTAGGAAAGGACCGTGACAACTCCCGCGGACGAGGTGGTCGATCTCGTCAGCGCGCTGATCCGGTTCGACACCTCCAATACCGGCGACCTCGCGACCACCAAGGGCGAACAGGAATGCGCCGAGTGGGTCGCCGGGCAGTTGCGTGAGGTGGGGTATCAGCCGGAGTACATCGAATCCGGGGCACCCGGCCGGGGCAACGTCTTCGTCCGCCTGCCCGGCGCCGACCCGTCGCGCGGGGCGTTACTCATCCACGGACATCTCGACGTGGTTCCGGCCGAGGCCGCCGACTGGAGCGTGCATCCGTTCTCGGGGGCGATTTCCGACGGCTATGTCTGGGGTCGCGGCGCGGTCGACATGAAAGACATGTGCGGGATGATGCTGGCGGTCGCCCGTCACTTCAAACGTGCCGGCATCACCCCGCCGCGTGATCTGGTGTTCGCTTTCGTCGCCGATGAGGAGCACGGCGGTGACTACGGGGCGCAATGGTTGGTGGACAACCGGCCCGAGTTGTTCACCGGCATCAGCGAGGCGATCGGTGAAGTGGGCGGATTCTCGGTGACGTTGCCGCGACGTGATGGCGGGGAGCGCCGTCTCTACCTCATCGAGACGGCCGAGAAAGGTCTGCTGTGGATGCGACTGTCCGCCCGCGGCCGGGCCGGCCACGGGTCGATGGTCCATGAGGACAACGCCGTCACCACGATCGCCCGTGCCGTGGCCCGATTGGGCACCCATCGGTTTCCGTTGGTCCTCACCGATTCGGTGAAGCAATTCCTGACGGCGGTCGGTGAGGAGACCGGCCACACGTTCGACCCGGACTCACCCGATCTGGAAGGCGCGGTGGCCAAACTCGGCCCGATCGCACGACTGGTGGGAGCAACGCTGCGCGATACCGCCAATCCGACCATGCTGGACGCCGGTTACAAGGCCAATGTCATCCCGGCCACCGCCGAAGCCGTGGTCGACTGCCGGGTGCTGCCCGGTAGGCAGGCCGCCTTCGAACGGGAGGTCGACGAACTCATCGGCCCCGATGTCACCCGGGAATGGATTTCCGAACTGCCCTCTTACGAGACCGGTTTCGACGGCGGGTTGGTGGACGCCATGAACGACGCGCTATTGGCACTCGATCCCGAAGCGCGCACCGTCCCGTACATGCTGTCCGGCGGCACTGACGCGAAAGCGTTTGCCCGCCTGGGCATCCGGTGCTTCGGCTTCGCCCCGCTGCGGCTGCCGCCGGAACTGGACTTCGCGGCACTGTTCCACGGTGTCGACGAGCGGGTACCCGTCGACGCGTTGCAGTTCGGCGCCCGGGTGCTCGAGCATTTCCTGCAGAACTGCTGAACCCGCCGAGAATGAAAGGAACGGCCTGCCATGGCTTTTTCTTATAACCCGTACGACTTCTTACCTGATCTGCCCGGTTTCACGCTGACCAGCGCCGATATCGCCGACACCCAGCCGCTGAAGATGGCCCAGGTCAGCGGCATCATGGGTGCCGGCGGCGAGGATGTCTCACCGCAGCTGAGCTGGTCGGGTTTCCCGGAGCAGACTCGAAGCTTCGCGGTGACCGTGTTCGACCCGGACGCCCCGACCGCCTCCGGGTTCTGGCACTGGGCGGTGGCCAACCTGCCCGCGACCGTCACCGAACTGCCCGCCGGCGCCGGGGACGGTTCAGTGCTTCCGGGGGATGCGCTGACACTGCGCAATGACGCCGGTATGACACGGTTCATCGGCGCAGCCCCGCCCGCCGGTCACGGCTACCATCGGTATTTCGTTGCGGTGCATGCGGTCGGTGTCGAGAAGCTTGACCTTCCGGCGGATGCCAGTCCCGCCTACCTGGGCTTCAATCTTTTCATGACGTCCATCGCGCGGGCGGTCATCCACGGCACCCACGAGCAGAAGTAGGGATTACCGTCCCGTCTAGTGTGCCCATACCGCGAAATTCCGTCTGGTTTTCCGCAAAGGGTTCACACTCGGCGGGGTCCAGTCCCGCTGCCCACCGCCGCGCTGAGCGATGCGAACCCGCCGGCGTGCAGACGACGGGCTATCCCGTCGTGAATGCGCTTGGCCCACAGCCCCCCGCCGTAGACGAACCCGGTGTAGCCCTGCAGCAGTGAGGCGCCCGCGATGATCCGTTCCCAGGCATCATCGGCGTTCTCGATGCCGCCCACCCCGATCAGCGCCAGCCGATCACCGGCCCGGGCGTACAGTCGGCCCAGCACCGCAGTGGCGCGTCCGGCCACCGGCGGGCCGGATACGCCGCCTGGCCCGAGGTCGGCGACATTGGCCGTGCGCAGACCCGCCCGGGAGACCGTTGTGTTGGTCGCCACGATGCCCGCCAGTCCCAGGTCGACGGCCAGGTCGGCGACGGCGTCGACATCGTCGTCGGACAGGTCCGGGGCGATCTTGACCAGCACCGGCGCGGACGTCTCGGCCAGGACGGCGGTCAGGATCGGGCGCAGCGA
>JAHZJY010000185.1 GCA_022600695.1 Actinomycetes bacterium
ACCCGCGAATACTTCGGCCGCAATTGCCCGCTCGGGCCACCCATCGGCACTCCTCACCCTTCTACCGGCATGAGAGAGCCATCCCGGCGACCGCCGGAACGGCAAACCTCATCCTGCCTCATCAGGGCTGGGCGCCGGTCTGCGGGGTTGGTTCGGCGCTTCCGCTCAGTCCGATCGGGTCCTGGCGTCGTCTATCAGCGGCCATGGTCGTGCCGCTTCGAGTTCGTAAGCCATTTCCAGCAGACGCCGCTCGTGACCGATGGGCGCGCCGAGCATCATGCCGACCGGCATCCCGTTCGTCGACTGGGCCAGTGGTAGCGAGACCGCCGGTTCGCCGGTGGCATTCTGCAGCGGTGTGAACGCCACCCACTCCATCAGCCGGTCGATGACCTGTCCGTAGTCCGCGGTCGGATCAAGATGGCCGATTCGCGGCGTCCCGTCGGCCAGGGTAGGTGTCAGCAGCACGTCATGGTCGCGGTAGAACCTTTCGCTGATCTTGCGCAACCGGCTCAGCCTGGTGATCGCCAGCGGCACCCGGTGCAGGTTGCGGGTGGCGTACTTGTCCAGCCCGAGCGTCAGGTTGTCCAGCCGGGAACGCTCGAAGCTGCTGCCGAACATCAGCCGGCCGGTGCGTACCAGCGTCATCGCGAGCGCGGCCCAGTACAGCAGGAAATCATCGGCGAACGACGACGGGATCGGATTACCCTCGAGGTGCTCGACATGGTGCCCCAAATCCTCGAGCAGGGCGGCAGTGGCCAGCGTGTCATCACGCATGGCCGGGCTGCAGTCCCGGTTCACCGATCGGGTGACCACCGCGACCCGCAACCGGTCACGGCCTGGCCTGGTGACCGCGCCGATCGGCATCAGCGATCGATTCCGCCAGATCCGCTCGGACTCCCGGTAGAAAGCGGCGGTATCGCGGACCGAGCGGGTCAGTACCCCGTCGTTGACCAGCCGGACCGGCATTTTGCGGGACATCTCGTCCTGCGGCAACCGGCCGCGGGACGGTTTGAGCCCGACCAGTCCGTTACAGGCCGCCGGGATCCGGATCGAACCGCCGCCGTCGTTGGCATGAGCGATGGGCACCACCCCGGCCGCGACGAAGGCTCCAGAACCCGATGACGATGCCCCGGCGGTGTAGTCGGTGTCCCACGGGTTACGGACCGCCCCGATGCGCGGGTGCTCGGCGGCCGCACTGAAGCCGAACTCCGACAGCTGGGTCTTGCCCAGCGGGATCAATCCGGTGGCCAGGTAGAACCGGGCGAACTCGCCGTGGCCGAGTTTCGGAACCGGCTCCCAGGCGTCGGTGCCGTTCATGGTGGGCATGCCTTCGACATCGACGTTGTCCTTGAAGAACGTCGGCACCCCGTCGAAATAGCCGCCCTGCCGCACCGAAGCCCGCTGCCGGGCCCGCTCGAATGTCTCGTGGGCGAGACCGTTGAGGCTGGGGTTGACCGCCTCGCACCGGGCGATGGCGGCATCAACCAGTTCCGCCGGGGACACCCGCCCGGTGCGAATCGCGTCGACGAGCGCCACGGCGTCGAGATCGCCGAGGGCGTCGTCTCCGAATGCGCTGACTCCCCGCATGATCGGTCGGCTGACTAGGCCTGGCCCACCTCGAAGCGAACGAACCGGGTCACCGTCACACCCGCCTCGTCAAGCAGGGCCTTGACGGTTTTCTTGTTGTCCGACACCGAAGGCTGGTCGAGAAGCACGACATCCTTGAAGAAGCCGTTCACCCGGCCCTCGATGATCTTGGGCAGCGCGGCCTCGGGTTTACCTTCGGCCTTGGCGGTCTCCTCGGCGACGTGGCGCTCGTTGGCGATGACATCCTCGGGCACGTCGCCGCGCGTCAGATATTTGGCCTTCAACGCGGCGATCTGCAGGGCGACCGCATGTGCGGCGCCGGCGTCGCTGCCTTCGAACTCCACGAGTACCCCCACCGCCGGCGGGAGGTCGGCGGCGCGCTTGTGCAGGTAGGTCTCGACGTTGCCGTCGAAGTACTGGACCCGGCGCAGTTCCAGTTTCTCGCCGATCTTGGCCGACAGCTCGGCGATGGCCTGTTCGACCGTCTTGTCGCCGACCTTGGCCGCCTTCAGCGAGTCCACGTCAGCGGCCCTCGATGCCAACGCCGCGCCCAGGATCTGATCGGCGAGTTCCTGGAACTCGGCGTTCTTGGCGACGAAGTCGGTCTCGGAGTTCAGCTCGATGAGCGCCCCCCCGCGAGCCGCCACCAAGCCTTCGGCAGTGGCCCGTTCGGCACGCTTGCCGACGTCCTTGGCGCCCTTGATCCGCAGCGCCTCGACGGCTTTGCCGAAATCGCCGTCGGCCTCGGCCAGCGCGTTCTTGCAGGCCATCATCCCGGAGCCGGTGAGATCCCGGAGCCGCTTGACGTCGGCGGCGGTGTAGTTAGCCATATCAGCCTTCCTGGGGGACTTCAGTGGTGACGGTGGCCTCATCGCTGGTGACGGTGACCTCGGTGGTGACCGACTCGTCCGAGACCGGCCCACTTTCGGTGGGAGCGGACTCGATGGCCGCGCTGGCCAGCAGTTCCTGCTCCCACTCGGCCAGCGGCTCGGCCGTGGCATCCGGTTTGTCACCACCGCCCGCGCCGCCACGGGCCTGCAGGCCCTCGGCGACCGCGGAAGCGATGACCTTGGTCAGCAGGGCGGCGGAGCGGATCGCGTCGTCATTGCCCGGGATCGGGTAGTCGACCAGATCGGGATCGCAGTTGGTGTCCAGGATCGCGATGATCGGGATGTTGAGTTTGCGGGCCTCGGCGACGGCGAGATGCTCCTTGTTGGTGTCGACGACCCAGATCGCCGAGGGCACCTTGTTCATATCGCGGATACCCCCGAGGCTGCGCTCGAGCTTGTTCTTCTCCCGGGTCAGCATCAGGATCTCCTTCTTGGTGCGACCCTCGAACCCACCGGTCTGCTCCATGGCCTCGAGTTCCTTCATCCGTTGGAGGCGCTTGTGCACGGTGGAGAAGTTTGTCAACATGCCGCCCAGCCAGCGCTGGTTCACATACGGCATACCGACCCGGGTCGACTCTTCGGCGATCGACTCCTGGGCCTGCCTCTTGGTGCCGACGAACATGATGGACCCGCCGTGGGCGACGGTCTCCTTGACGAACTCGTAGGCCCGGTCGATGAAGGTCAGCGTCTGCTGCAGGTCGATGATGTAGATGCCGTTGCGGTCGGTGAAGATGAACCGCTTCATCTTGGGATTCCAGCGACGGGTCTGGTGCCCGAAGTGGGTGCCGCTGTCAAGCAGCTGCTTCATGGTTACTACGGCCATGGTGATGCCTCACTGGTCGGTTGCTCGCCGGGCATCGGGTGATGCCTGGCCCTGGCTCCTGCGCGCACACCGACCCGTCTGTCGACGGGACCAACCGGCGTACGCGGCGCATGTCGTCATGGCGACACCGCACTCAGGCGCGCGAAGTC
>JAHZJY010000186.1 GCA_022600695.1 Actinomycetes bacterium
TCCCAAGAAGGCGGAGATCACCGAACGGATCACCGCTGCGGTCGCAGACGTCCCTGGCACCGGCGCGGTCACCGTGGAACTGGACGTGATGAGTGACGAGCAGCGCACCGAATTGCGTAAACAGTTACGCGGCGACGCTGCGGAGCCGGTCATACCCTTCGCCGAGCCCGGCTCGCTGACCCGGGTCTACGCGGTGGCATCGGGCAAGGGGGGTGTCGGCAAGTCAAGCGTCACCGTCAATCTCGCCGCCGCGCTGGCATCACGGGGCCTCGCCGTCGGCCTTCTCGATGCCGACATCTACGGACACTCGGTGCCACGGATGATGGGGACCGCCGAACGACCCACCCAGGTCGAGTCGATGATCCTGCCACCCGTTGCCCACGATGTGAAGGTCATCTCAATCGCGCAGTTCACCCAGGGCAACACCCCGGTGGCCTGGCGCGGACCGATGCTGCATCGAGCACTACAGCAGTTCCTCGCCGACGTCTACTGGGGCGATCTCGACGTACTGCTGCTGGACCTGCCACCGGGCACCGGCGATGTCGCCATCTCGGTCGCCCAGCTGCTGCCAAGCGCCGAGATCCTGGTGGTCACCACCCCGCAGATAGCGGCCGCCGAAGTTGCCGAGCGGGCCGGGGCGATCGCTCTACAGACCCGCCAGCGCCTCGTCGGTGTCGTCGAGAACATGGCGGGACTGCTCATGCCGGACGGCACCACCATGCAACTCTTCGGTGCGGGCGGCGGCCGCCAGGTGGCCGAGCGGCTGACCCGTGCGGTCGGAGCCGATGTGCCGTTGCTCGGCCAAGTTCCGCTGGACCCGGCATTGGTCACAGCCGGCGATTCGGGTGTTCCGCTGGTGTTGTCGGCACCCGATTCGGCGGCCGGCCGCGAGCTGCGCGGCATCGCCGACAAGCTCTCAGCCCGGCGGCGTGGGCTTGCCGGAATGTCGCTGGGGTTGGATCCGAAAGGCCGTTAGCGCTCTCGGCCGGCCAGTGGGGGTCACGTCGCATCGGAATCGAACGGGGCCGGCGCACCGGCGTTCTGGGACGGCGATGGGGCGCTCTGCGGTTTGACGGGCCCCATCCCCCGGTCGCTTCGCTCCTGTCCTGCCGCCGCGTCGTCAAAATTGCCGGTGAGGAACGAGTCATCCCCATCGAGCAGGTGCTTGGTGATGGCGGCCCTCGGCGTCATACCGCGCAGCTTCTGCAACTCGCTGAGTGGCTCACGTAGATCCGCGAACTCAGGGCCGAGTTCCTCCCGGAGTTCTTTGGTCGCCCCGGTGAGGTAATCGCGCGCCTGGCGAATGGCACCGGAGGCCCAACTGATAGCCCCGGGCAACCGCTCCGGGCCGAGTACCACCAGACCGATCACGACCAGCAGGAGCATCTCCCCCCACCCGATGTTGGCGAACATCGCGTCAGCTGCCCCTCAGGTCACTTGTCCGCAGCGGGGTTCACCATGAGCGTGACCTTGCGACCCTCACGCATCACCTCCATCGGCTGATCCTCGCCGATCCGCAACTGCCGCACCGCGACGACGAACTCGTCGGCATCGGCAACCGCCCGGTCGCCAACCTTCACCACGACGTCGTTCTCCTTGATACCGGCCTTCTCCGCGGGGCCACCCACCTTGACGTTGGCCACCTGGGCGCCGAATGCGAGGTCATTGCTGACCGAGCGGGCGGTCAGACCCAACGTCGGGTGCGAGATCTTGCCGTCCTTGATGAGGGTTTCGACAGTCTGCTTGACCTCATTGACCGGGATCGCGAATCCAAGCCCACTTGCGCTCTCGGTCAATGACTTTCCGGCAGTGTTGATCCCGATCACCTCGGATTTCATATCAATCAACGGGCCCCCGGAGTTGCCGTGGTTGATCGAGGCGTCGGTCTGCACCGCATCGATGACGGTGTCGGTATCGGACCCGTCTCCGGACAGCGGAACGGGACGATTCAGCGCACTGATGATGCCGGTCGTGACGGTGCTGCGCAGCCCGAGTGGGGCGCCGACCGCCACCACCTCCTCGCCCACCCGCAATTTGTCGGAGTCACCGAACCTCGCAACGGTGAGGTTGTCGACGTTGTCCACTTTGAGCACGGCCAGATCGGTCTTGGGATCGCGGCCCACCAGATTGGCCGGTACTTCCTTACCGTCGTTGAAGACCACCCTCATCTTGAACTTGCTCGGACTGGCCGCGGCCTCGGCGATGACGTGGTTGTTGGTCACGACGTAGCCACGGCCATCGACAACCACCCCGGAGCCCTGCGAGCCGGTCTCGTCGCTCTCGGTCTCGATGGTGACCACCGAATCGGCGACCGAGGCGGCGACCTGGGCGAAACGTCCGGCCGGTACCTCACCGCTGTCCGATGTCGGAAGGGTCACCTTGGACGTGGTGAAAGCCTCGACGACCTCCGCGGTCGTGCGCCCCACCCAACCCCCGGCCACGCCGATCAGCAGCGCCGCGATGGCCAGCACCGCCAGTGCCGCGTAGGAGACCCGGCCACCGAAGATCACATCGCGCACCCCGAGCTTTCCGGGCGGCGGACCGATGACGACCGGCGCCGCCCTCTCCAATGCGGGCGTCCCGAGCGCTGCGCCGGCGTCCGGGTCGCGCCACGGATCGTCGGGTACGTTCGGTCCGCCGGCCTCGCCGTTCAGCGCCCCGGCGTCGGTCGGATGGCGCTGCAGGGACGCACCGCCGGGATGAGGGCGGCCGAAGGCCTCCTCGAGCACCGGATCCGGCGTCTTCTTGGCGGGCGCGAACTCCTCGGAGTTCCGGAAGTTGGCCGGACGCAGTTCCTCGGCGACGAAAGACCCCTCGACACCGCGCGGGCGGCCGAAGGTACGGGTGGCCTGCGGGTCGACCGAGGGCCGCGAAACCGGCCTGGGCGCCAGCCGGGGCGCGCCGCCGGAGGTGTCCTTATCAGGGCTCACTTCATCCTCTATCCGA
>JAHZJY010000187.1 GCA_022600695.1 Actinomycetes bacterium
TCGACACCGCGGGTGAGCTCGAGGTGGGCACGCCGGGTGCCGGCCTGATCCCGGTATCCGGCCACGGTCGCGCCGGCCGGCCCGGCTGCCGGCCCGATCGGCGATACCGCGGCGACCGCGGAGCCGCGTGGTTCGATTCCGCCGGAGAACAACGCATGCGCCCGGCTCAGAATGTCGAGGTCGGCGGTCACGCCTGGGACTCGCCGATTCCCTGGCCGACGAACGCCCGGACCCGGGGCAGTGCCCCGGGCGGGATGCGCCCGCGATTGCGGATATCCCACATCTCCTCGGCGGTCACCCCCAGCAGCTCGGCCACCACCGCATCGGGCAGTCCGCTACCTCGGCAGGCCTGATCCAACTGCGCCCCGATGGCCGCGGGGATCCGGTCCAGCAGGCCGGTGCGAATCCCCTCCAGCGTCTGAAGCTGGGACATCAGCCCGTCGGCGGACCCGGAACCGGCGTTCACGGCGACCCGCCAGGAGTTGGCGGTCAGATTCTCTGCCGTCACGCACTGTGCAATCACGGAAAGAATATACGTCTCATATTCGTTTGATGTCTCCGCGGGCAACCGCGCTATCAGCGAGGTGAGCGAGTCGATGTGGGCGCGCGCATGCGCCTCGAAGACGTCGGTGTCGCTGTGGCGGCTGACGACGACCTGGGCCCGGCCCACCCGCCCGGTCGGCGAAGCGGCGGCCAATTGCGCCAGTTCGGCTGCTGGATCGGTCGCCGCGAGCAGCCGGGCGTAGCTGCCCGGCGGCAGGCCAAGACCATTTTCCACCTTCTGAACTGTGCTTTTGTGGGGCTTGCGGGCGCCGCGCTCCAGATAGCTCAACCCCATGATGCTCACCCCGGTGGCGGTGGCCAGATCGGCCAGCGACCAGTCGCGTGATTCCCGCAGCGCCCGCAGCGCGGAACCGGCTGCCGCACGGGTCACCGGGGCACTCCAGCCATACCCGAATCGTACACAGCGCCGGAGACCTCGACCTTGATGTATACGTTTCTGTGTATGTTTTGTTTACAAATCGCTCGCGCTGTGTATACGCTTTTGTCACTGAAACCAATCGAGGAGGTTGCCATGGACATCCGCCCCTGCTCCGCCGACCCGGACCTGTGGTTCGGCTACGCCGACGACGACACCAGCGACGGTGCCGCCAAGGCCCGGTTCTACGAGCAGTCCGCAAGCCGGGCCCGAACCATCTGCCTGCGCCGCTGCCCGCTGGAGCAGCAGCGACGGTGCGCCCGGCAGGCCGTCGAGGCCGGCGAGGAGTACGGGGTGTGGGCCGGGGTGAAACTGCCCGGAGGGCAGTACCGGAAACGCCATCAACTGGCGTACACCCATCGGGTGCTGGAACGGATTGCCGACGGTCTGCTCAACCCCCGCGAACTGCCGGAAAGTGCCGAGTTGCTGGCACGCGGCGAGTCGCTACCCGATGAACCGGCCACCGTCGTGCACGTTCCACTCGGGCCCAGTCCGCGCACCGCAGCCTGACCCGACGGCGAGGCGGACCGGCCAGGTGGGCCGGCGGGGCGCAGACTGTGGTGGTGCGCCCCGTCGTCATGTTGGCCCTGGCCGGTCTGTTCGCACTCGTCATCGCCCTGCTCACCGGCAGCACCCCGTTAGCCGTGCTGGTGATCGTGCTGGCGGTGGCCGGCATCGTGGTTCTGCTGAGAAGTTGGCGCGACGAGCGCCGGCGGGCCGGCGAACCGGGGTCCGGACCGCTGCCCGCGGGGGAGTCCGGTGGCGGGTCCACCCGCTCCGGGCCGAGTCCCGACGAGTTCTCCCCGGATATCTCCGGGGACCCGGACGGCCCGTCCTCGGATGCCCGCGCGGACTGAGGTCAGGACAGCAGCTGCACGGTGCCCAGCTCCCGGATGGCCCGGCAGCCGCGCTGGAGCATCGCCAGCATCATCTCATCGCCACGCTCGGTGGCCGCCGAGAACGCAAACCCGAGCGTGCTGATCAACGGAACCTGCAGCATGCCCAAACGGTAATCCTGCCAACAGGTTTCAAGGTCATAGTCGCGGACGCCATATCCGGTCAGTGCCCGGTGGTAGACGTCGACCAGTTCTCGCTCATACCTGGCCCGCTCCTCGGGGAGCAGGCTGGTCGACACGAAATACGCCAGGTCGCGGGCCGGCAGACCGACGGCCAGCGTCTGCCAGTCCACGACGGTGATCCTGCTGCGGTCGGGGTCGAAGAGCAGATTGTCCAGCCGGTAGTCGCCATGCAGCAGGGCGAACCGGTCCGGGGCCCTCAGCAGCCAGTCGCCGATTCGGTCGGCGGACTCCAGCACCGTCGCACAGTCGGCCGCGGACATCCGGTCGCCCAGTTTGTCCACGGTGGTCGCCGCCGCCACCTGGGTGATCTCGCCGAGCCCGCGGGCGGTCGGCTCATCGGGTTTGGGCATCACCGTTCCGGCGAAGTTGAGCCAGGCCGGGTCGCACCACCGTGGGCCGTGCAGTCCGGCCAACGCCGCCGCGGCCAGGCGGGCCTCCGCGGGGGTGGCGCCGCGGATCTGGTCTCCCTGCTCGTCGGGTGCCATATCGGCGAGCAGCAGAACGAACTGTCCGCCGTCCTCGGCGATGGCGCAGTGATAACAGCGGGGGAGTGGTATCGCGACGGTGTCGGCGACGCCGGTGTAGAAAGCGTGCTCGGAGCGGTAGCTCAGCGCCACCCGATCACGCACCGCGTCGTCCTGGGCGGGCAGTTTCACGACGAAGGAATCCGGCAACGTCGGCTCGGTCGCGGCATAGCGGACCGCGACCCGGTAGGTGGCCCCGGTCTGCCCGGTGCCGATCGGGGTGACCTCGGCCGACGCGACGACCACCTCGCGGTCCGGTGTGCTCAGCACCGCCGACAGCCA
>JAHZJY010000188.1 GCA_022600695.1 Actinomycetes bacterium
CCGGAAAAGGCCGCGGTCGCCGACCTTGCCGCGTTACCGGTGATGACCAAGCAGCAGGCGCAGGACGAGTGGGATGCGATCATCGCCGTGCCCGGGCTGGATCGCGCCGGTGCCGAACGTGTTCTGGCCCAACAGCAGTGGTTCTCCTATACGCCGTCGGGTCAACAGCTTTTCAGCTCCGGAGGCTCCAGCGGTGTGCGCGGCGTCTATGTGTGGAGTTGGTCCTTCTTCGTCACGGCGGCCTGTCTGGCGTGGCGGATGCAGGCCCGCGAGGAGCAGCAGCCGGCCGGCACCGACGACACCGCACGTCTCGCGGTGCTGGCCGCGGCGGTGCCGCCGCACGCCAGCACACCGCTTTTCGATGTACCCACCACCGAGCGGATGCGCACCAGCGTCATCGAAGCGGGCGCGCCGTTCGACCAGGTCGCGGCCCAAGTCGAAGCCGTCGCACCGACCCACCTGGTCGGCTACGCCACGGTGATCGGCCGGCTCGCCCGCGCCACGGTGGCCGGTGAGCTGACCATCCGGCCCGGCCGGGTGAGTACCAATTCTGAGCCGCTGTCGCCGGAGGATCTCGCGGTGATCCGTCAGGCCTGGGACCCTGTGGTCCACAATCTCTGGGGCTCAACCGAAATCGGTGTCCAGGCCGTCGGCTGCGGCTATGGCGAAGGTCTGCATATCTGTGAGGACGAGGTGATCCTCGAGCGGGTGAACGACGCGGGGGATCCGGTCGGAACCGACGAGCCGGCCACCCGGACGTTGGCGACCGGGCTGGCCAACCGGACATTTCCGTTCATCCGCTATGACCTGGGTGATGAGGTGACTCTGCTGTCGGAGCGGTGCCCGTGCGGCAGTGCGTTCCGGCGGATCGCGGCGGTGGCCGGCCGCCGCGACGACGACTTCGCCTACGGCGCGGTGACGGTGCCGGCGAGCGCGTTCCGGCACGTGCTGGGTACCGACCCGGGCATCGCCGAGTATCAGGTGTTCCAGACCGCCGTGGGCGCGGAGATCCTGGTGGTCGGTGCCACCGATACGACGACGGTGTGCACCGCGGTGGAGGCGGCGGTGCGCCGGTACGGACTGAACCAGCCGCAATGCAGTGTCCGGGTCGTCGATCGTCTCCCGCGGCACCCCGGCACCGGGAAGCTCAAGCGGTTCGTCCCGCTGACGCGGTGATACCGCCGGCGCCTACCGCGCCAGCCAGGCCAGCGCCGCGGCGACCAGGGCGGCGGTGCCGGTGTCCAAGGTCGGCTGGATCACCGGGGCGAAGTGCGGGGAGTGGTTGACCGGGATATCGCTGGCCACCCGGTCCTCGGCTTCGGCCCGACGGTACTGCTCCGGGTCGGTACCGCCGAAGAGCCAATAGCTGTACGGCGCACGTACACCGTTGGCGATATCACTGAAGTCCTCACTGCCCAGCACCCGCGGTGGGGCGATCATCACCTCATCGCCGAGCGTCGCGGTCAGCGCCCCGGTGACGCGGGCGGTGACCTCCGGATCGTTGTCGGTCAACGGGGCCTGGTCGAAAAGTTCGAATTCCGGCTCGCGGGGACAGTTCGACGCCGTGCACTCGGCGGCGACGATCCGGCGGATCGCGGCGAGCAGTGCCGAGCGGGTTGGTTCGCTGTAGGTGCGGATATTGATCTGCAGCTCAGCCCGATCGGCGATGATGTTGGCCTTGGTGCCGGCGTGGACGCTGCCCACTGTCAGCACCGCCGGCTCGCCGGGTTCGACCTCGCGGGAGATGACGGTCTGCAGGCGCAGGATTATGGCCGCGGCGAGGACCACCGGGTCGATGGTGGCCTGTGGCATCGACGCGTGCCCGCCGCGGCCGTACACCGTCACCCGGACACAGTCCGATGCGGCGAAGGCCGGGCCGGGCACCGCCGCGAGCCGGCCGGCCGGCAGCGGGGCCACATGCTGGCCGAGGGCGACATCCACCGGGCCGACGAGCGCGGCGAGGCCGTCGTCGACCATCGCACGCGCGCCGTCGACGGTCTCCTCGGCGGGCTGAAAGACGGCGACCAGCGTTCCCCGCCAATGCTTTTCACCGACAGCCAGCAGGTGCGCCGCGCCTAGCAGGCAGGCGGTGTGCATATCGTGACCGCAGGCGTGGGCCACCGGCACCGGGGTGTCCGCACCCACCGGGGTGCCCAAGTCCGTGCTGGCATAGGGCAGTCCGCTGTCCTCCTTGACCGGCAATGCGTCCATATCGGCGCGCAGCAGCACCGTCGGTCCGTCGCCGTTGCGGAGTATCCCGACGACGCCGGTACCGCCTACGCCGGTGCGGACCTCGAAACCGTCCCCGCGCAGCCGGTCGGCCACCAGTGCCGCGGTCCGGTGCTCCTGGTGGGACAGCTCCGGGTGCTGGTGCAGATCCCGGTACAGCGGCTCCTGCCACTCGCGGACGGCCCGGGCAGGTGCCAGCACCTCGGAGATGGCGGCGGTTGTGGTCATGGCGTGGCCCTTTCGCTGTTCGGTGCTGCGTCCGCGGATATCTCGGTTTGCCGCGCGGCACGGACGCTACAGCGGATATTCGTCCGGTGCCGCGTAAAAGCCGTTGGGCCAGGTTTCCGGTTCGTAGGTATCCGCCGGTGCGTAGCTCGGTGTGATGCGTACCCAATCGATGTCAAGGTAGGCGGTGTCGAAGTTCGGGTCGCCGGCCCAACCGACCTGATCGCGGTATCCCGATGCGGGGAACCAGATTCCGATCCAGAATCGTGACGCCCGGTGGGGGACGTTGTCCTGGCCGAACGATTCGCCGGTATAGCGGGCCACTTCGACATCGTCGACGAACCAGGCGACGAACGGGTCACGGCCATCGCCACCGGCATGCCACTCGTAGGCGTAGGTGTGGAACTCGCCGTCGGCGACGAGCTCACCGATGTCCGGGCGCAGGGACACATTGCCGCCTTCGCCACCGAACTTGCCGCCCCAGGTGTTGGCCCGCGCGTGCTCGAAGCTCACCGGGTCGTTCAGCGATCCGTCGTCGCGCGCGGTCGGGAACTCCCAGTCGATCTCGGAGTTCCGGATGCGATTCGGTTCGGTCCAGTACTCCGGCTGGCTGGGGTGATATTCGATGTAGTGGTAGCTCCAGAAGGCGCTGGCGGCTCCGAGCGTCTGCGGCACTCGGGCGCGAACCTCATAACGCCCGGACGCGTAGTAGTCGCGGGTGACGATGGTCGCACCGACCCGGGTGGTGCGGCCACCGTGCCCGGCCACCTCGCCGGTGTAGTCGTCACCGTGGGCGGCCAGCCGCACGATACCGTCGGTGACGGAGACGTTGGCCGGGATGACTCCGCCGTTGTCCCCGCCCCACGCCTTGTCGGCGATCAGCCATGTCTCCTCGTTCAGCCCGCCGGTGAAGTCGTCGAAGAGTTCGGGCTGCGGGCTGGGATAGGGGTCGGGGGTGTCGAGCCACTCGTCACCGTTGGCCAGGATGGTGATGTCGTCGACGAACAGGGCGTTGTCGTCACCGCGCCAGTTCTCGGCGACGACTTTGACCGACACCCAGCGATCCGGGGTGGTGAACGCGATCTCGACGGGCTGCCACCCGGTGTCGGTGATGAGCTGCCATGCGTGCAGTGAACCGTCCGGGCTGAACACCGACAGGGTGGCGTCGCCGGAATCGACCCGGGCGCGCGCGGACAACACATAGTCGGTCTCCGGTGGCAGCAGCATCGGCAGGTCCTGGGCGATCCGCCCGGTCTGCCCCGGGGTCGACACGATTCGCATGGTGCCGTCGGATTGGCGGGTCGCCTGGTCGAGCACCCAGCCATGGGTATCGGGCTCGAAAGTTCCGTTGGCCACCAGATTCTCGCCAGGGCCGGGCAGGCTCACCAGTGGCGGCGGCGACGCGCCCGGCGCGGTTGGATCGACCACCGGTGGGTCGAGGGAACCTTCGACCAGCCGCACATCGGTGACGGTGACCACCCCGGCCGGGGCGTTGCGTCCGGCCGCGACGAAGACGGTGAGCTCGGTCGACCCGGTACCGGTGTAGATCGTCAGGCGCCGCTCGCTCAGCGATGCGGATTGACCGGCCCCGGTCTTGTCGAGCTGGGGGCCGTCGATGACACCCCAAACCCCCCACACGTCGCTGGGCTCGGAACCGCTGGTGCGCAACGTGAGAGCCAAGGTGTACAGGGTTTCCGGCTGCAGATCGGTGATTCGCTGGGAAATCCGGGCATCCGCGGTCTCGGTTGCGGTGAGCCGAACCGCGGTAGCGCTGTCATCGGCGACGGCGGCGACGTCTCCGGATACCTCCCAGCCGGTCAGGCCGTCGGCAAAGGTCGCGTTCAGCAGCAGGTTCGGGCCGGCGGGTTCGGGTTCCGGTTGAGGTTCGGGATCGGGCTCCGGCTCCGGTTCCGGTGCTGGTTGGGGATCGGGCTCCGGTTCCGGTTCCGGTTCCGGTTCCGGTTGGGGTTCGGGTTCCGGTTCTGGTTGGGGGGGCGGCGGTGGAGTGGGCGCGGCCAGCACGTTCACCGTCACCGTGCCGGTGGCGGTGTGGCCGGGATCGCCGAGCAGCCCGAAGGTCAGCATGTGGAGCAGACCGGGAAATCCGTGAATGGCGAAACCACCGTCGTAGTCCGAGGCGGTGACGCGGAACACGTCGGTATAGGTTGTCTCGCCGTTCCACCCCGCCGGCGGAGTGTAGGTGGCGGAACCATCGGCGAGTTTCACCATCCCCGCGGCGGTTCCGGTTCCGGTGCTCTGGCCGTCGATGCTGTAGGTGAGGACATCGGTGTCAGCGTCCCGAGCACCCAGCGCGAAGGGCAGGCTGCTCTCTCCCGGTCGAAGGTTCACCGACACCGTTTGGGGCGAGAAGGTCGGCGAGGCGGCGAAGAAGGTGCGTTGCAACCAGGTCTGCACGGCGGCGAAGACCGATACCGGTTCGCTGACCGCAGTCACCGTCGCCACCGTCGACGCATGCTGCGGAGTCGACGCCGGGCCCGTGGTCACGGCGGCGGCCGCGGCAACGCCGGCCGGTGCGCTGCGGTTGAGCCACAACCGTTCGGTATCACGGCGTGTCCAGGCCAGGACGGCCAGCGGCGCCGGCGACTGTGCCGGAGTGGTCGGGGCGCCGGGCGGCGACAACGGCGTCACCGCCGCCGCGGCGATAGCGGGAATACGACTCAGGGTGACCGGGACCGCCTCGGCCTCGTCCCCGCTCGCCGGTTGCGGTCCGGCGCCGACGACCGGAGCGGCCGCTATGGCCGGAGCCGCAATGACGGTGACGCTCTCGACCACGTCCGCGGCGATCTCGGCTGCCGACACCGCCGAAAGCGGGTCACGATCCGCCCTTCCGGGGCCGGCTTCCGGTAGTGCAGCCGACCGCGATGCCGGCGCGGACCCGCCGTCGCGCGGGCCTGCCGCGCCGTGGCGGTCGGTGGCCGTTGCGCCGCCGGTGACCCTCCCGGCCGGTGCCGGCCGGTTCGCCGTGGTCGCCCGGGTCTTGCTTCGGGGGCTCGTCGGAACCTGACGGGCGGTGCGGGGGGTTGCCCCGGCACGTCCTCCCGAAGGCCTCGAGGGTGTCGATGCCGTTCTCTCCGAACCGGATTCGGACGGCTCGGCCTTGCCGACCGCGGGCGCAGCGACCCCGATGCCGGCCAACCCGAGCAGCACGGTCAGGGATCCGGCCCAACCGATGTACCTGGCACCGTTCATGGCGAACTCCTTCCCCCCTCGATCTAACACCCGGGCGATCCGGGGCGCGAGCGATCCGAGGCGTGCGCCACCAGCCGGTGGCCGGCCATCCCCGACGGTCCCGAACAGATCGAGCCCCTGTGCGCTTTAATGAGTCTTCGGCATCAACGATCACCGGCAAGGAGCAGAGACCGTCAACGTCCCGACCTGCCAACCCCGGAAGAAGGGTCGCTGATGAGTCCGCCCCGGCGACCGGACGCCTACCCCGATCAGCCCGAAGACTCGCTGAGGGGCGCGGTGCTGATCTGCGTCACCGCGACCTTCGCCGGAGCGTTGATCGGATTCATCGGGGGTGTCTTCCGCTGGTGCCTGCAAACGGCTGACCGGCTGCGCCTGGATCTGGTTGATTGGACACATCAACTGGCCGGCCCGGGCTGGCTTGTTCCGATGGCCGCAGCGGCCCTCGGGGCCACCCTGGCGGCACTGGTGGTGCGCTGGGAGCCGCTGGCCGACGGCAGCGGGATTCAGCACGTTGAGGCGGTCTACCGGCGCGAGATGCCGCCGCCGCAGATCCGGCTGCTGCCGGCGAAGTTCATCGGCGGGGTGTTGGCAATCGGATCGGGACTGGTGCTGGGCCGGGAAGGGCCCACGGTGCACATGGGCGCGGCGATCGGTGCGCAGACGGCCCGCCACTTCCGGCTTCCCGACTCTGATATCCGGATGATGCAGACCGCGCTGGGCGGTGCGGGCCTGGCGGTCGCGTTCAATGCCCCGATCGGTGGAACGCTGTTCACCCTCGAGGAGGTGACTCGCTCCTTCCGGATCAGAACCGTGCTGGCGACGGTGTTCGCCGCGGCCACAGCCGTCGGGTGCTCCCGCCTGGTCCTCGGTGACCGCGCGGAATTCCAGCTGGAGCCGATC
>JAHZJY010000189.1 GCA_022600695.1 Actinomycetes bacterium
CCCCGCCGTCTTGATCCTCGATGAGGCCACCTCGGCGCTGGACATCCCCACCGAGCGCAGCGTGCAACGTGCGCTGAACACCGTCCTTGCCGGACGTACGGCTCTGATCATCGCCCACCGGCTATCAACCGTTGCGATCGCAGATAGGGTGCTGGTGCTCGAGCACGGCCGGGTCGTGGAGGACGGCCCACCGGAGGACCTGATCGGCACGGGCGGGCGGTACGACGCGCTGTACTGCGCGTGGAAGGACTCGCTGGCCTGACTCCGGGCGATTCCCGGCAACAATGGTGAGATGACGCGTTTCGCCGACCGTGCGGACGCCGGGCGCCGGTTGGCCGGGGCGCTGGCGGGCTATCGCGGGCGGGATGCCGTCGTCCTGGGTCTGCCGCGGGGCGGGGTGCCGGTGGCATATCAGGTCGCCGTCGCGCTCAGCGCGCCACTGGACGTGCTGGTGGTGCGCAAGCTGGGCGTTCCCCACCGGCCGGAACTGGCTTTCGGTGCGATCGGCGAGGGCACTGACGGTGACCGTTGTATCCGGGTGTTCAACGACGCGGTGCTGCGGCAAATGGATGTTCCCGGTGCGGAACTCCAAGCCGTGGAGGGCGCCGAGCGGACGGAGCTGGAACGCCGAGTGCACCGCTACCGGGGTCGCCGGCCCGGGCTACAGCTGGCCGGCCGGGTGGTCCTGATCGTCGACGACGGGTTCGCCACCGGGGCGACCGCACGGGTGGCTGCCCTGGTGGCCCGGGCCCGGGGCGCGGCGACGGTGGTGCTGGCCGCGCCGATCGGCGCTCCGGCCGCCGTGGCCGGTTTGGGTGACAGCGCCGACGATGTCGTGTGCCTCACCGCCCCCGGCGGCTTCACCGCGGTCGGGCAGGGTTATCAGGACTTCGCCCAGACATCCGATGCCGAGGTCTGCTCTCTGCTTGAGTCAGCACACCGGAAACCCGAAACCGGCCAGTAGGCTCTTCGCCATGATCGGTATCGAGCGTGTCGGTGAGGTCACCACCATTGAGTTGCAGCGCCCGCAGCGGCGCAACGCGCTCAACTCCGAGCTCGTCGACGCGTTGCGGGAGGCGGTTCAGACAGCCGCTGCCGACGACGTCCGCGCCATCGTGATCACCGGTGCCGGGACGGTGTTCTGTGCGGGTGCCGACCTATCCGGGGACGTATTCGCCGCGGACTTTCCGGACAAGGCGATCGCGCTCAACCTCGCCATCGATGCCGTGCCGGTGCCGGTGATCGGTGCGATCAACGGACCGGCGATCGGCGCCGGTGTTCAGCTGGCGATGGTCTGTGACCTCAGGGTGGTCGCGCCGGATGCCTATTTCCAGTTTCCGATCGCCAGATACGGCTTGGCACTGGACAACTGGAGTATTCGCAGGCTGTCGTCGCTGGCCGGATACGGCCGGGCGCGCGGAATGCTGCTGGCCGCCGAGAAGCTGGACGCCCCGACAGCCTTGACGACCGGGATGGCCAACCGGATCGGTACTCTGTCCGACGCCCAGGCCTGGGCGGCTGAGATCGCCGGGCTGGCCCCGCTGTCGCTGCGGCACTCCAAACGGGTGCTCAACGATGACGGTGCGTACGAGGAGCAGGTCGGACTACACAAGGAACTCTTCGACGCGGCCTGGGGCAGCCAGGACGTGATCGAGGCTCAGGTGGCCCGTATCGAGAAGCGCGCCGCGAGGTTCCAGGGCGCCTGATGGTCGGCCTCCCGGACCTCTCTGAACTCCTGCCCGGAGGCAAGGCCGCGGCACGACTGGTGGCCGGCACCGCCTCACTGGCCGCCGGCGGCTGGATGTTGCGCGCGCTTCACGACGCCCCCGCGGCACTGGGGGCCGGACCGGCGGCTATCCGGGCCGTCGCAGAGGGTTCGCCCAACTACCGCGGTGGCGTATTTCACAACCTCGACCCGTCCTCGGCTTTTCGCCTGGACGCCGAAGAGGACCGGATGGTGTTGTTCGAATTGTTCTCCCGCGGTTCGCAGAGCCGACCCGATGGCGGCATCCCGCTGGCCGAGTCGGCACCGGTCGCCTGCGCTGCGCCGCTGGCGGTCACCTGGCTGGGCCATGCCACCGCGTTGTTGGAGATCGACGGCTACCGGCTGCTGACCGACCCGGTGTGGAGCCAGCGTTGCTCGCCGTCCCGGACCGTCGGACCGCAGCGGCTGCACCCGCCGCCGATACCATTGGAGGCGTTGCCCGCATTGGACGCGGTGGTGATCAGCCACGATCACTATGACCACTTGGATATGGATACCGTGCGTACCCTCGCCGACACCCAGCGGGCGACTTTCATCACTCCGTTGGGCGTCGGCGCGCACCTGCGGGAGTGGGGGATCCCGGCCAGTCGCATCGTCGAACTGGACTGGCACACGGGCTTCAGCATCGACGACCTCATCCTGACCGCCACCCCGGCCCGCCACCTCTCCGGACGTTTTCTGTCCCGGAACAACACCCTCTGGGCATCATGGGCGATCGCCGGGCCGCACCACCGAGCGTTCTTCGGCGGGGACACCGGACATACCGCCAGCTTCGCGGATATCGGCGCCGAACACGGCCCGTTCGATCTGACCCTGCTGCCGATCGGCGCCTATAACAAGGCGTGGCCGGACATCCACATGAACCCCGAGGAGGCCGTCGCCGCGCACGGTGAACTCAATGGCGCAGGTGTCGGCGGGAACCGGGTCGCCGGTGTCATGGTGCCCATACACTGGGCCACCTTCCGGCTGGCACCGCATCCGTGGTCCGAGCCCGCCGACCGACTGGTGGAAGCCGCCGCCGTTGCCGGGATCCAGGTGGCGATTCCGAAGCCGGGCGGTCGGGTGGTTGCCGCCGCTGTGCCGGAAACCGAATACTGGTGGCGGTGTTGAGGCCACTTGCGGCCGCGGCGCTCGCGGTCACGGCCGTCCTGGCCGCGTGCGGTGGTCAACCCTCGAAAACCGCCTCCGAGCTCTCCGGCGAGCCGCCGCGACTGGCCCCCGCGATGGCGCTGCCGGACAACGCCGTCAGCAACGCGGTGGCGAAGCTGGACGGCATCGTGGGCGATTTGATGGATTCATCCGGTATTCCCGGTATGGCGGTAGCAGTCGTCTGTGGAGGAAAGACGCTGTATGCCAGGGGATTCGGAGTGCGTGATACCCGGACCGGGGAATCGGCCGACGCGGATACGGTATTCCAGCTCGCCTCGCTGTCCAAGCCGCTGGCCGCCACCGTCGTCGCACACGAGGTGGGGGGTGGGAACCGTGCGCCTTCGGGGATCCCGGAGACGTTGACCGCAGAGTTCGCCGACCTCGTCGAGTTCGGCCGGTTGCGGCAGGACTGGCGGGCGCTCTATGCCGAGGCATTCGCCGGGATGGCTGCGCCGTCCGGTGAACTGGCCGGCAAGCGCACACCGGCTGACCCGGTGCCCGCGCGTCCGCTGTCGGCCTATCTGGGTTCCTACGCCAACGGCTACTGGGGTCTGCCAGCGGCGGCCGAACGGGACGGGGCGCTGATGCTGACGCTCGGTCCCGGGGCGGGGGCCTACCCACTGGTGCATTGGGACGGGGACGTGTTCACCTTTGCTCCCCGCGGCGAAAATGCCACTCCCGGAGGTATTTCCAAGACCGCTTTTGATGGGAAGCGTTTGACGCTGGAGTATTTGGACTCCGAGAAGATGGGGACTTTCACCCGATGAGCCGCTTGCGCGAAGAGCAAGGAACCCGATGAGCCGCTTGCGCGAAGAGCAAGGAACCCGATGA
>JAHZJY010000006.1 GCA_022600695.1 Actinomycetes bacterium
ATGGCGTCACTGTTCCCGCTTGTCGTGGTGGTTCACGCCGAAACCGACGTGCGGCTGCAACGGCTGATCGCCCTGCGCGGGATGGATGAGGCGGATGCCCGGGCCCGCATCGCGGCCCAGGCGTCCGAGGAACAGCGCCGCTTGGTCGCCGACGTGTGGCTGGACAACTCCGCCAGCGCAGGTCATCTCGTCGAGCTGGCTCGTGGGCTGTGGTTCGAGCGGATTCTGCCGTTCGCTCGCAACCTCTCCACCGGCAGGCCGGCCGCCGACCCGGAGGGGCTGGTGCCGGCGGACCCCTACTGGCCGCCGCAGGCTGAGCGCATCCGGGCCCGGCTGCAGACCGCTTGCGGCCATCGGGCGCTGCGCGTCGATCACATCGGGTCCACCGCTGTCACCGGTATGGACGCCCGTGACATCATCGACATCCAGGTCACGGTTGCTGCCCCTGAGGTCATGGACGAACTGGTCGCGGACCTGCTCCGGGCGGGCTATCCCCGGGTCGAGTCCGTCACGGCAGACCAAAGCGTGCACGGAGCGACGACACTGTTGCCCAAACGGTTACACGCCTCCGCCGATCCGGACAGGCCCACCCACGTCCATCTCAGGGTGGATGGCCTTCCCAACCAGCGATTCTCGCTGCTGTTCGTCGACTGGCTCAACGCAAACCCGGGGGCTCGGGCGGACTACCTCAAAGCCAAGCACGACAGCGGCGCGGAGGCACGGATTCTGGACGCCTACGGCCGGGCGCAGTCTTGGGCGCGCGGAATCGACTGGACGCCCGCGCCGATCAGCTGACCGGGCCGGCGAGGTCGTCCGCCGGTAGCGGGACAGCCGGTACCTCGACAGGCAGAGCCTCGGTTCCCTCTCCGGGGACCGGTGGCAGCGGATTCAACTCGTCGGGCGGCAGGCCCGTGGCATTGCTCAGCGGGGCGCCACAGTTCATCGCCCCGTAGTCCGGGTCGTCGCGGGCCGGCGTGAGCTTGGGCCCGATGAACTGGTCCGCCTGGGCGAATAGCTGATCGTCCACCAGGATCTCGCAGTGCAGATTCGCCGCGTAGGGCCACTGGATGGAGATCCGCATACCGGCCTCGTCGGGATCGGTCAGCACCGCGGTGGCCTCGAAGGTCCGACCCGGCAGCATGGTCGGGTCGGCGCTGTTGACCTGGCTGTCGCTGATCCGGTATGAGACCAACGCGCCGCGGGCCAATCCGTCGATGCGGGCACGGTAGGTCACGTTGTGCTGCAGGCCGTCGTCCTCGGCTGCCGCAACATCCGGCGCCAAGGGTAGGGCCACCGCCAGTGCCACAGCGGCACCAATAGTCACCGATGGTCTCGTGCGTCCCACGGGGGACGAGAATACGCCTCTTGCCAGCTCAGCTCCATGCCGGTGCTGGCCAGCCATGCGTTCAGATCGTGGCCGTGGGCAGCGAGGCCGTCGACCGCGGCAACCGCATGCTGCAGTGCAGCCTCCGTGGTCTCGGGGTTCAGCAAACCCATCTGGTGCGCAGCCAGCAATTCGTCGAGATCAACCAGTTCGGTACCGCGCCCGGTGCGGACCACCAGGTCGAGATAGTGGTCCTCGGTCGTCCAGCGCTCGGGTCCGACGGTGACTTCACCGACATCGAGGTAATAGTCCTGGTCGCGCTCGTGGCCCGGGTTGAAGTGGAAGACGGTGGCCCGCAGGCCCAGCGACGGGAGCAACCAGGATTCAAGGTAGTGAAACTGGATTCGGCCGGGGGCGGGGCGGGCCATATAGAGCCCCCACGGGAGCAATCGATACTCATCGACTGTCCGCACGATTCCCTTGGGGTCGGTATTGGTGCGGCCGATGAGGTCGAACGTCTCATGCTTGGGCGGGTGTATGAACTCAGCTTACGACGTCGTCCGCGGCGGCGGGATCCGCGCGTTTCGGCGGCGGGTACGCCGGGTGGCTCAGCCGCAAATTCGGATAGGACGCGATGGCCAGCGGAATCGTGTCGAAGAACCGCGACCTGCCCAGCAATTCCGAGAACCCGCCGGCTTTGAAGGCCTCTTTCGTCCTGCCCTCCTGAACGACCACGAGAAAGGGCACATCGCGCAGGGTGGCGATCTCCGCCACATCCGAGAGCGCCTCGGCGCCGGTGAAGTCGATATCGTCGATGCGGCGGGCAGCGCCAGATGGAGGCTGTCGGGCACTCGTCAGACACCCGGCCTAATCTGTAGGCCATGGCCTTCGCTGCCGAACGCCCCGTCGTCGCCCACTCCGAGTACCGGGCGGTCGAGGACGTGGTGCGCACCGGCACCCGGTTCGAGGTCGTCAGTCCCTATCAGCCGGCCGGCGATCAGCCCACCGCGATCGACGAACTGGAGCGGCGGATCCGGGCGGGGGAGCGGGAGGTGGTGCTGCTCGGCGCCACCGGCACGGGCAAATCGGCCACCACCGCATGGCTGATCGAACGATTGCAGCGGCCCACCCTGGTGATGGCGCCGAACAAAACCCTTGCTGCGCAGTTGGCAAACGAACTGCGGGAAATGTTGCCGCACAACGCCGTCGAGTATTTCGTGTCCTACTACGACTACTACCAGCCCGAGGCCTATATCGCCCAGACCGACACCTACATCGAGAAGGACAGTTCGATCAACGACGATGTCGAACGGTTGCGGCACTCGGCGACGTCGAATCTGCTGTCACGGCGCGATGTGGTGGTGGTCGCCTCGGTCTCGTGCATCTACGGCCTCGGCACGCCCCAGTCCTATCTGGACCGGTCGGTGGAGTTGGAAGTCGGTACCGAGGTGCCCAGAGATGGTCTGCTGAGACTTCTCGTTGATGTCCAGTACGACCGCAACGACATGTCCTTCACCCGGGGCACGTTCCGGGTTCGCGGCGACACCGTGGAGATCATCCCGTCCTATGAGGAACTTGCGGTCCGCATCGAGTACTTCGGCGACGAGATCGAGGCGCTCTACTACCTGCACCCGCTGACCGGTGACGTCGTCCGCAAGGTGGACTCGCTGCGGATCTTCCCGGCCACCCACTACGTCGCCGGCCCGGAGCGGATGACTACGGCCATCTCGTCGATCGAGGCCGAACTCGAGGAGCGGCTGGCCGAACTCGAACGC
>JAHZJY010000024.1 GCA_022600695.1 Actinomycetes bacterium
CAGCCCGATCGTCGCCGCCGAACCCGCGTACACCCCCGATAGCAGTGGATCCACCGAGCGGGCCACCACTTGTTCCCCGAACCGCTCGGCAACCAGCGCACCCACCGCCGGGTCGTCGCCGCGCCGCCACATCAGTGGCCGTTCCGGCTCACCGGCCATCCGCGCGACGGTCGCCGGATCGACGAGCCCGGACATCGCCGACGGCGAACCAGGGATGCCGTTGACCGTCCCGGAAGGCAGCGGGTGCAGCCGCGAACCGCTGTAAATGCTGGTTCGCACGCCGGTGGGGACGATCTGTCGGTCGGCGAGGCCGAGATCAGCCAGCAGCGCCGGCACCTCGGGTCGACGAGCCAGGAACGCCTCGGCCCCGAGATCCATCGGTTGGCCGCATAACGTCTCGGTACGCAGAACGCCGCCGAGCCGGTCGGCCGGGTCGAACAGTGTGATCGTGGCTCCGTGTCCAACCGCTCGGCGGAGACGGTAGGCCGCCGCCAGCCCGGAAATACCGCCGCCGACCACGGCATAACTGGGGCCGCGGCGGGAACTCACAGCGAGTGCACCAGCGCCACCAAATCGGTTATAACGCCGGGGTCGGTGCCCGGCAGTACGCCGTGACCGAGGTTGAAGATGTGCCCGGACGCACCCGACTGCACGGCCAGACGCGCATCATCGACGACCGCTCGGGCAATTCTGTCCACCGCCGGCCATCCCGCCATCAGCACCACCGGATCGAGGTTGCCCTGCAACGCCTTTCCAGGTCCGACCCGGGCGGTCGCGTCAGCCAGTGAGGTTCGCCAGTCGACGCCGACCACCGTCGCGCCGGCCTGCCCCATCGCACCCAGCAACTCCGCGGTGCCCACTCCGAAGTGGGTCATCGGCACGCCGTAAGCCGCCAACGCGCTGAACACCCGCGTGCTGTGCGGCAGCACGAAGGTGCGGTAGTCGGCCGGCGAAAGGGTGCCCGCCCAGGAGTCGAACAATTGGACGGCGTCCACCCCGGCGTCGAGTTGGAGCCGCAGAAAGTCGATCGTGAGATCGGTGAGCAGTTCCATCAGCGCGTGCCAGGTGGATGTCTCGGCCAGCATCATGGTCTTGGTGCGCTCATGAAGCTTGCTGGGACCGCCTTCGATGAGGTAAGACGCCAGGGTGAACGGCGCGCCGGCGAAGCCGATCAGCGGTACCTCGCCCAGCGCGGCGACAAGCAGGCCGACCGCATCGCTGACCGGCTCAACCCGTTGCAGCCGAAGGGATTTCATCGCAGCCACATCGGTTGCGGTACGCACCGGGCTGGCTATCACCGGGCCGACGTCGGGCACGATGTCCAGGTCGACACCGGCCGCACGCAGCGGCACCACGATATCGGAGAAGAGGATCGCGGCGTCGACGCCGTGGCGGCGGACCGGTTGCAACGTGATCTCACAGATCAGCTCCGGGTCGAAACAGGCCTCCATCATCGTGTTGCGGGCCCGCAACTTGCGGTACTCCGGTAGCGAACGACCTGCCTGCCGCATGAACCACACCGGGATCCGGCGCGGTGCGCGACCGGTCGCGGCGGCCAGGTAGGGCGCGTCGGGCAACGTGCGGCGGGTGTTCACCCCGACCATGCTGCCACGGTGTTCCCGGGCGGCATGCCGCGGTGGCACCTCCCCCGGCGCGCCTGTCGGCACGCCCCGCCGGATGGGGCTAGCGTCGAATAAGTGACCAGCCCGGAGCCGACCCAGTTCCGCGAGGCCGTGGCGGCCATGAACGCCGCCGAGGTCCGGCCGGAGATCGAGCTCGGCCCGATCCGCCCGCCTCAGCGCCTCGCGCCGTACAGCTATGCGCTGGGTGCCGAAGTCCGGCGCCCGGAGTCCGAGATCGTGCCGGAACGCTCGGAAGGTGACGCCTTCGGCCGGCTGATTCTGCTGCATGATCCCGACGGCGCTGACGCCTGGGACGGAACCATGCGGCTGGTGGCTTATCTTCAGGCCGACCTCGACCACAGCGAGGCTGTGGACCCGTTGCTGCCGGAAGTCGCGTGGAGCTGGCTGGCGGATGCCCTGGAGTCACACGGTGACCAGGTCACTGCGCTGGGCGGGACCGTCACCGCCACCACCTCGGTTCGCTACGGCGATATCTCCGGCCCGGCCCGGGCTCACCAACTGGAGTTGCGGGCGTCCTGGACCGCCACCACCGTGGAGCTCGGCACCCATGTCCGGGCCTTCTGCGAGGTGCTCGAACATGCGGCCGGCCTGCCCCCGACGGGGGTCACCGACCTGGGTTCGCGGTCCCGTGCCTGATACCACCGGGGCCTGATATGGGCTCTGAGGAGGCGGACGCCGCGGTAGGCGAAGACGCACCCGATCCGGAACCGCTGCTCGCACCCGCGGAGGGCGTTCCGCCGGTATCGGTCTCTGTCGCCGAAATCGAGCGAGCCGCGGAGAAACTGGCGTCCGGTACCGGCCCGTTCGCGGTGGACGCGGAGCGGGCATCGGGTTTTCGGTACTCCAACCGCGCGTACCTGATCCAGATCCGCCGTAGCAATGCGGGAACTGTGCTGATCGATCCGGTGAACCACGGCAGCAGCCCGATCGACGCCCTCCACCCGGTTGCCGAGGCCCTCGCCCAGGACGAGTGGATCCTGCATGCCGCCGACCAGGACCTGCCATGCCTGGCCGAGGTCGGTTTGCGTCCGCGAAAGCTGTACGACACTGAAATGGCCGGCCGGCTGGCCGGTTTCGACCGGGTGAACCTCGCCGCGATGGTCCAGCGCCTGCTCGGTCTGGGACTGGCCAAAGGCCACGGTGCCGCAGACTGGTCGAAACGGCCCCTTCCGGCGGACTGGTTGAACTATGCCGCCCTGGACGTCGAGGTTCTGATCGAGTTGCGCGGGGCGGTCGACGAGGTTCTCGCCGGGCAGGGTAAGACCTCCTGGGCAGCTGAAGAGTTCGAGTACCTTCGCGGCTCCGAGAGCGCCCCGACCCGCCGTGACCGCTGGCGGCGCACCTCTGGACTGCACAAAGTGCGCACCGTGCCAGGGCTGGCGGCGGTGCGCGAACTGTGGCGGGTCCGGGATCGGATCGCCCGGGATCGCGATATCGCACCCGGGCGGATTCTGCCGGACGCCGCGATCGTCGCCGCCGCGCTGGCCGATCCCAAGACGGTCGACGAACTCGTCGCGTTACCGGTCTTCGGCGGGCCCAAGCAGCGGCGCTCGGCCAAGGTGTGGCTGAATGCTCTGGCCGCGGCCCGCGACACCGATGACCCTCCCGAGATCGCCGAACCGCTCAGCGGACCGCCGCCCGCCTCGCGGTGGGGCCGGCGCAATCCCGAGGCGGCGGCGCGCCTGGACGCCGCCCGGTCAGCCCTTGCGGAACTGTCCCAGGAGGTGTCGGTGCCCCCGGAGAACCTGCTCGCTCCGGATCTGGTGCGTCGGCTCTGCTGGGAATGGGCGGACACCGGCGAGGCCGCCACCGCGGTGGAGACTTTCCTCAGCGATCATGAGGCTCGCGCGTGGCAGCGCACTCTGACCGTGCCGGTGCTGGCGGGTGCCCTGACCCAACTGCCCGCCGGCCCGGGGCGGAGCGGCTAGTCGATCTGCCGGGCCAGCGACTCGTCTCGAGCGCTCAGCGCGGCCACCCAACCGGTGACCTGACGGGCGACATGCTGTTCGGTGATCCCGGTGTCGGCGAGTATCTCGCCGCGCGCGGCATGGTCGAGGAATCGTTGCGGGATGCCGACGTCGCGACATGGGACATCGATATCGGCGGCGCGCAGTGCGGCGGAGACAGCTGCGCCGATACCGCCGTTTACGCCGCCGTCCTCCATCGTGACCACCAGTTTGTGCGTCCGGGCCATCGGTCCGAGTGCCGCCGGCACCGGAAGCACCCAGCGCGGGTCCACCACGGTCACACCGATTCCCTGACGACGAAGCCGACCCGCGACCTGGAGGGCCATCGTGACGAAGGAACCCACGGCGACCAACAGGACATCCGCGCCGAGTTCATCAGCCGGCCGTGCCAGAACATCCATCCCGGCGACCCGCTGAAGCGCTGGGATATCCTCGCCCACTTCCCCTTTCGGGAAGCGTACGACGGACGGGCCATCGTTGATGTCGAGCGCTTCGCCGAGTTCCTCGCGCAACCGCGCGCCGTCGCGCGGGGCCGCCACCCGGATACCCGGAACGATGTTGAGCAAAGAAAGATCCCACATGCCGTTGTGGCTCGCTCCATCATTGCCGGTGATACCCGCGCGATCGAGCACCAGGGTGACCGGCAGCTTGTGCAGGGCTACATCCATCAGGACCTGGTCGAAGGCACGGTTGAGGAACGTGGAGTAGATCGCCACCACGGGGTGCATACCGCCCATCGCGAGCCCGGCGGCCGAGGTCACCGCGTGCTGCTCGGCGATGCCGACATCGAACAGGCGGTCACCGAAGCGCTCACCGAATTTCGCCAGCCCGGTCGGCCCCGGCATGGCAGCGGTGATCGCGACGATATCGCGGCGCTTGGCGGCGTAGCCGATCAACGCATCGGAGAAGACTGATGTCCAACCCGGTGCTGACGGCTTGGTGCCCAGACCGGTTTCCGGGTCGATGACACCGCACGCGTGCATCAACTCGGCCTCGTCGTTCTCCGCGGGCGCGTACCCCATCCCCTTGCGGGTGACCACGTGAACGACCACCGGGGCGTTGAAGCCACGCGCATGCCGCAGTGCGCTCTCCACCGCGTGCTCATCGTGTCCGTCGATCGGCCCGACGTACTTCAACCCGAGATCGGTGAACATCACCTGCGGCGCGACGGCGTCTTTGATCCCGACCTTGACGCTGTGCATGGCCTGATAGCAAACCTCGCCGAGCACCGGCAGGCCGCGCACCGCCCGGCGACTGCGGTCCAGCAGCCGTTCATACGCCGGTTGCAGCCGCAAACCCGCCAGATGGTCGGCCAGACCGCCGATAGTCGGTGCGTAGCTCCGCCCGTTGTCGTTGACGACGATCACCACCGGCCGCTTCGCCGCCGCGATGTTGTTCAGCGCTTCCCAGCACATACCACCGGTCAGCGCACCGTCGCCGACGACGGCGACGACGTGCCGATTGCGCTGACCTGACAACTCGAAGGCCTTGGCCAGTCCATCGGCGTAGGACAGTGCCGTCGAAGCGTGGCTGGACTCGACCCAGTCATGGTCGCTCTCGGCCCGTGACGGGTAGCCGGACAGGCCGCCCTTGGACCGCAGTGTGTCGAAGTCATCGCTGCGGCCGGTCAACATCTTGTGCACGTACGCCTGATGACCGGTGTCGAAGATGATGGGGTCATGCGGCGAGTCGAACACCCGGTGCAGGCCGATCGTGAGTTCCACCACACCGAGGTTCGGCCCCAGATGACCACCGGTGGCCGCCACTTTGCGGATCAGGAATTGGCGGATCTCCCCCGCGAGTTCGATCAGCTGTTCCTGGGACAGGTGCTGCAGATCAGCGGGGCCGCGGATCTGTTCGAGCATCGGGTCAGTCTACCCAGGGTTACCGCGGCGCTCGGGCTCAGCGGCATAGACGTCGGGGACACCATCATGGTTCGCATCGGCGGTCTCCAACTCGAATATCGAGCGGTAATGCCGGTTGCGGGCCTTCAGCACGAGGGCGGCCAGGACGGCGGCCAGCAGCGAACCGACAAGCACGGCAACCTTGACGACGGACTGCCGGGCCGGATCTGTTTCGTAGGCTAATTCCCCGATCAGCAGCGATACCGTGAATCCGATCCCGGCCAGCATCGAGACACCGAAGATGTCGATCCACCGCAGCGAGGCATCCAGGGTGGCGCGGGTTACCGCGGCTATCAGCCGGGTGACGCCGAATATGCCGAGGGTCTTGCCGACCACCAGTCCGCCGACGATCCCCAGCGCTATCGGGTCGCGGAGAGCGGTCACCAAACCGTTATAGCCACCGAAGCTCACCCCGGCCGCGAAGAACGCGAACACCGGGATGGCGAAACCTGCCGAAATCGGTCGCATCACATGTTCGAAGTGCTCGGCAAGACCGGGCCCGGCCTGAGCGGCCTGAGTGGCCTCAGCGGCCTGAGCGGCCTGAGTGGCCTCAGC
>JAHZJY010000190.1 GCA_022600695.1 Actinomycetes bacterium
GGGAACAGGACCCGGAGGGCAGGAGCGAAGCGTGGCCCAGGTGGTGTTCCGTGAGGCCGGCGTGCTCGAGGCCGCGCACCGGTTGCGGGCCGAGTTCTGCATCGCCGTCGAGGGTGTCGTGGAGATCCGCCCCGAAGGCAACGCCAACCCCGATATCGCCACTGGCGATATCGAGGTCAACGCGACGTCGCTGACGGTGTTGTCGGAGAGCGCCGCGTTGCCGTTCCAACTCGACGAGCCCGCCGGCGAGGAGGCCCGTCTGCGACACCGCTACCTGGATATGCGCCGGGACGGCGGCACCGGGGACGCGTTGCGGTTGCGGTCTCGGGTGAACGCCGCCGCCCGCTCGGTGCTGGCCGCTCACGACTTCATCGAGATCGAGACACCGACACTGACCCGGTCCACCCCGGAAGGAGCACGGGATTTCCTGGTGCCCGCCCGGCTGCAACCCGGCTCCTTCTATGCGCTGCCGCAGAGCCCACAGCTGTTCAAACAGCTACTGATGGTCGGCGGGATGGAACGTTACTACCAGATCGCACGCTGCTATCGGGATGAAGACTTCCGCGCCGACCGCCAACCCGAGTTCACCCAGCTCGACGTCGAGATGAGCTTTGTCGACGCCGACGACGTGATCGCCGTCGCCGAGGAGGTTCTGGCTGCGCTGTGGGCGCTGACCGGTTATCTGCTGCCACGGCCCGTCCCGCGGATGACCTACGCCGACGCGATGCGGCGATTCGGCTCGGATAAACCGGATCTGCGTTTCGGCCTCGAGTTGGTGGAGTGCACCGACTACTTCGCCGAAACGCCCTTCCGGGTTTTCCAGGCACCCTATGTGGGTGCGGTGGTGATGCCGGGCGGCGCCTCGCAACCGCGTCGAACCCTGGACAGCTGGCAGGAGTTCGCGAAGCAACGCGGCCATCGGGGCCTCGCCTACGTGCTGGTTGGCGAGGATGGGGTGCTCAGCGGACCGGTTGCCAAGAACCTCTCCGAGCCGGAGCGGGCCGGGCTGGCCGCCCACGTCGGTGCCATGCCGGGTGACTGTGTGTTCTTTTCGGCCGGACCGGCCAAACCGTCACGGGCCCTATTGGGGGCCGCCCGCGGCGAGATCGCGCGACGGTTGGGCATGGTCCCCCCGGATGCCTGGGCCTTCGTCTGGATCGTCGACCCGCCGCTGTTCGAGCCGGCCGGCGATGCCACCGCGGCCGGCGACGTCGCCGTCGGATCCGGCGCCTGGACCGCCGTGCACCACGCCTTCACCGCGCCCAAGCCGGAGTGCCGCGGCGTCATCGACACCGATCCCGGCGAGGTGCTCGCCGATGCCTACGACATCGTGTGCAACGGTCACGAGATCGGCGGCGGTTCGATCCGCATCCACCGCCGCGACGTGCAGGAGCGGGTGTTCTCGGTGATGGGTATCGACGCCGCGGAAGCCGATGAGAAGTTCGGATTCCTGCTGGAGGCCTTCACGTTCGGGGCGCCGCCGCACGGCGGGATCGCATTCGGCTGGGATCGCATCATCGCACTGCTGTTCGGCGCCGACTCCATCCGCGATGTGATCGCCTTCCCCAAGTCCGGCGGCGGTGTGGACCCGTTGACCGACGCGCCGGCGCCGATCACCACACAGCAGCGCAAGGAGTCGGGAATGGACTTCACGCCCGGGAAATAGCTGGTGAACCCCTACCATGACCGCTGTGGACAACACCCTTGAGTTCATCGACCAGGCGTCATTCCTGGGCCTGCGGGCACTTGGGCACGGGCCGCTGATCCAGTTCACCTGGATCTACCGCGACGGTGTCGACCTCGAGGCGTTGCGCGGGTTCCATCGCAGGCTCTCCCGCGGCCTGCTCGGCCGCCGTGTCGAACGATCGCCGCTACCCTTCGGCAGACATCGCTGGATCGACTGGCCCGGCCCTGCCGATATCGAGGTCATGGCGGACGTCCGACCTCTCAGCGATATCGCGACCTGGTTGGACGCGCAGGCCGCGCGGCCGGTTGACCCCGAATATGGACCATCATGGCGGTTGGCGGTCCAGCCGGTGACCGACGGCGGGTCAGTCGTGACCCTCGTGGCCTCCCACACCGTTGCAGACGGTGTCGGGCTGGCGCTCGCGGTGGCCGACGCCGCCAATGGAGTCACCCGGGATCTCGGATATCCGCCGGCCCGGACTCGAACCACAGGCCAGGCATTGCGGGAGGATGCTCGCCGGTTTGTCCGCGATCTTCCGACGATGGCGAGAGCGGTCGTTTCGGCGGCACGACTTGCGCGCAGCAATGGCTTGGAGGCCGCTCCGGCCGCGACGCGGAGCGCGCTGGGCGACGAGGTCGTCAACCGGACTGTGACACTGCCGTCGGTGACGGTCCGTGTCGGCCTCGAGGAGTGGGACGGCCGGGCCGCGGAACTCGGTGGTACCAGCACCGTGCTGGCCCTGGGATTTTCGGCGAGGCTGAGCCGGCGGCTGGGATGGGTCTCCCCGGACGGCTCGGTGACCCTGTCGGTACCGGTCAACGAGCGCGTCGAGGGTGACACGCGCGGGAACGCGCTGACCGGTGTGCGGCTCACCGTCGATCCCGGCACGGTCTGCACCGACCTGACCGGGCTGCGGGCCGGTTTGAAGGGCGCCCTGTCAACGCTCTCCGAGGCTCGCAACGAACTGGTCGCACCGCTACCGCTGACCCCGCTGGTTCCCCGGGCGCTGGCGCGCCGGCTCGAAGGCGTGGTGGGGGGCACCGCGGTGATCGGATGCTCCAACCTCGGCAGCCTGGATCCGGCGGTCAATCGCCCTGACGGTACCGACGCTGACGACTTCGCCATCAGGATGGCCGAACGCATCACCCGCGGCCACCTGCACCGCTTCGGTGGGACGTTCTTTCCGGTGGTGACCGGACGGGTGCACGGAAAGCTTTTCGTCAGCATCGGATTCTGCAATGCCCACGGCTCGACAACCCGCGATCAGCTCATGGAGGTCGCCGCGTCGGCGCTCCAGGACTTCGGGTTGACCGGAACCATCGAATAGTGACGCCGGACCGAACCCACGGGTCGGTGACTACAGATTATCGGCCAGATGGCGCAGGGCGGCGAGCTGTCGGCAGTGCTGATCGGCGGACTCAGCCGCCACGGCGCAGGTGACCGCGGTCGCGCCCAGAGACCGCAGCCGGCGGAGCCGCCGCCGTGAGCCGGCCGGGTCCCCGAGCGGGTCGACGGCACGGGCGGTCGGCAACACCACCTCGAAATCTGCCGGAAGGTCCACTCCGGCGAGCATCTCGGCGATCCGACCATCGGTCAGGCCGAACGGCATCCAGCCGTCGGCAAGACGCACGGAGCGGCGCAACGAGCGCAACGTACGTCCGCCAACCCAGATCGGCACCCGGTCCTGAACCGCGCAGGGCTGGACGGCGAACCCGTCGTACCGGTAGAACTCGCCCGAATAGCGCGGCAGGGTCCGCGATAGCGAGGCCCGCAGGGCGGCGATCGCGTCGTCAGCGCGGTCGCCACGGCCGGCGAACGGCACCCCCAGCAGGTCGAACTCGGCGACCAGCGAGCCGACGCCGACACCGAGGATCAGCCGGCCACCGCTGAGCCGGTCCAGTGTTCCGTAGCGCTTCGCGATCTCCAGGGGGTGGTGGTAGCCGAGGACGATCACCGCTGTGGCCAGCCGGATCCGATGTGTGTGGGCGGCCAGGAAGGCCAAGGTGGACAACGGGTCCCAGTAGGTGAGTCCGCGGCCGGCAGCTTCATCGACCGGTACGGCGATATGCTCGGAGCAGGTGAGGTAGTCCAACCCGGCTTCGTCGGCGGCGACCGCGACCCGCATCAGGTCCTCGACTGCGGCCTCGGCTTCCCATGCCGAGGAAACCCCCGGCAGCACCGTGACCGCCGGTGTCGAAAGACCTATCCGCATCCCGCCGTTGTATCACCGGACCTGTATCACCGGACCGATATCACCGGACCACCCCGGCCGGTCGATCGCTAGCCTGAGGTGGTGTCCGACAGCCTCTTCGAACTGCCCGGCACCGACTCCGGCACGGAGCCCGATGCAGCAACGGTCAGCGCCTCCTCGCCGCTGGCCGTGCGGATGCGCCCGGCGACCCTCGACGAGGTGGTGGGCCAGCGGCACCTGCTCAAGCCCGGCTCGCCGATGCGGCGCCTGGTGGAGGGCTCCGGTGCCGCATCGGTCATCCTCTACGGGCCGCCGGGGACCGGGAAAACCACGCTGGCGTCGCTGATCTCCCATGCCACCGGCCGGCGTTTCGAGGCGCTTTCGGCGCTCAGTGCCGGCGTGAAAGAGGTTCGCGCGGTCATCGAGGGAGCCCGCCGGACCGCCGTCCGCGGCGAGCAGACCGTGTTGTTCATCGACGAGGTGCACCGGTTCTCGAAGACCCAGCAGGATGCGCTGCTTGCCGCTGTCGAGAACCGGGTGGTGCTGCTGGTGGCCGCGACCACCGAGAACCCGTCGTTCTCGGTGGTCGCCCCGCTGTTGTCGCGATCGTTGATCCTGCAGTTGCAGCCATTGGACGCCGCCGATATCAGGGCGGTGGTGGAACGTGCGGTATGCGACCCGCGCGGTCTGGGCGGTGCGGTGCGGGTCGCCGCCAACGCCATCGAGTTGCTTGTCGAGCTGTCGGCGGGGGACGCCCGCCGAGCGCTGACCGCCCTGGAGGTAGCCGCTGAAACCGCTTCGGGTACCGGTGGTGAGGTGACCCTGGAGACCGTCGAGCAATCGCTGGACCGGGCGGCGGTGCGATATGACCGTGACGGAGACCAGCACTACGACGTCGTCAGCGCCTTCATCAAGTCGATCCGGGGATCCGACGTCGATGCAGCCCTGCACTATCTGGCCCGGATGCTGATCGCCGGAGAGGACCCACGGTTCGTGGCCCGCCGTCTGGTGATCCTGGCCAGCGAGGATATCGGGATGGCCGATTCGAGCGCCCTACCGACTGCGGTCGCGGCCGCTCAGACGGTCGCGTTGATCGGGATGCCCGAAGCCCAGTTGACTCTCGCGCACGCGACGGTGCACCTGGCCACCGCGCCGAAATCCAACGCCGTGACCGCCGCGCTGGGGGCTGCCATGGCCGACATTCGGGCGGGCAAGGCCGGGCCGGTGCCAGTACACCTGCGCGACGGTCATTACTCGGGGGCGGCGAAGCTGGGCTACGCCCAGGGGTACCGATATCCGCATGACGACCCCGACGGTGTTGTGCCTCAACAGTATCCACCGGATGAAGTGGTCGGTGTGGACTACTACCGGGCATCCCGGCACGGCGCCGAGCGGGAGATCGGTGGACGGCTCGAAAAGCTGCGCGCCATCGTTCGCCGCACCCGGTGAGTTCCCGTCACGGCGGATCTGGGCCGTCTCGTAGGCTCGGAGTATGGACAGTGACCTGCTCGACGTCGACACCTCGCGGCGGCGCATTGTCGACCTGACCGACCGGGTGCGGAATTTCTGCAGCCCACGCGGTGACGGGCTGTGCAACGTTTTCGTCCCGCACGCCACCGCGGGTGTGGCGATTATCGAGACCGGTGCGGGATCGGATTCCGACCTCGTCGACGCGCTCGAGCGCTTGCTGCCCCGCGATGATCGATACCGCCACGCCCACGGCTCACCCGGGCACGGCGCCGACCATGTGCTGCCGGCCATCGTGTCGCCGTCGGTGACCGTTCCGGTGGCCTCCGGCGATCCGCTGCTGGGCACCTGGCAGAGCGTGGTTCTGGTCGATCTCAACCGGGACAACCCGTCGCGTTCGGTCCGGCTCAGTTTTCTGCGCGGCTGAGCCGAAGGGCAGTGGCCGACCGACCGGTAATGTGAGGCGGTCGTCGTTCCTGCTCGGCGGGACCGACACGCACCCGCAACACGCCGCCACCGCAGCATGCCGCACTCAAAACACAAGGACAATCCCACCCGTGCAGACACACGAGATCAGGAAGCGTTTTCTCGCCCACTTCGTCGATGCCGGCCATACGGAGGTACCCAGCGCCTCGGTGATCCTCGATGATCCCAATCTGCTTTTCGTCAATGCCGGCATGGTCCAGTTCGTTCCCTACTTCCTGGGCCAGCGCACCCCGGCCTACAGCACCGCGACCAGTGTCCAGAAGTGCATTCGGACCCCGGACATCGACGAGGTCGGCATTACAACCCGGCACAACACCTTTTTTCAGATGGCCGGAAACTTCTCGTTCGGCGACTATTTCAAGCGCCGCGCGATCGAACTGGCCTGGACGCTGTTGACCAATCCGATTTCCGCGGGCGGGTACGGATTCGATCCCGAGCGGTTGTGGGCCACCGTGTTCTACGACGACGACGAGGCCGTCCGGCTGTGGCAGGAGGTAGCCGGATTGCCATCCGAGCGCATCCAGCGCCGCGGCATGGCCGACAACTACTGGTCGATGGGTATTCCAGGTCCGTGCGGCCCGTGTTCGGAGATTTACTACGACCGCGGCCCGGAGTACGGCGTCGAGGGCGGCCCAGAGGTCAACGAGGACCGCTATATCGAGATCTGGAACCTGGTCTTCATGCAGAACGAGCGCGGTGACGGCACCGGCAAGGACGACTTCGAGATTCTCGGCCCGCTGCCGCGCAAGAACATCGACACCGGCATGGGGGTCGAAC
>JAHZJY010000191.1 GCA_022600695.1 Actinomycetes bacterium
GACCGTCACCGACATCGACGGGCAAGCGCTGTCCGCAGCGGCCCTGGCCCATCCACCGGCGAACCCACCACCCGCGGTGGCGCCATGCGCCGGACCTACCGGAGAACGTGCCGACTGGTGGTGGTATCAGCCCTTCCAGCCGCAACCGCCGCCGACGAACAATTAGTCCCGGGCAGTCCGGGCTGATACCCGAAGGCAACTGTCTTGCCGGACATGACGGGACCTGCCGCGGGGTGGCCGGGTAGGCCAGGCTTTTCGAACTGGTCACGCAGCTGCCGGCCGACAAAACGAGGCAAGGTCCGGCCGGCCTTCTTCAGCTTCCCTCGGCGGGTTCGAGCCAGACCGCGGAGGTGGGTGGCACAACCAGTTGGGCGGAGGCGGGCCGGCCGTGCCAGGGTTCATCGGTGGCTTGCACGGCTCCCATGTTGCCGATGCCGGAACCGTTGTAGACCGCCGCGTCGCTGTTGAGCACCTCCCGCCAGGTGCCGGCGTGCGGCAATCCCAGCCGGTAGCCGGCATGCTCGGTCCCGGCGAAGTTGAACACGCAAGCCAGAACTGAGCCATCGGCCCCCCAGCGTAGGAAGCTCAACACGTTGCTCGCCGAATCATTGGCGTCGATCCAGGAGTAACCCTCCGGCTTGGTGTCCTGACTCCACAGTGCCGGGCGGGTCCGGTAGATGTCATTGATGTCCGCACAGAAACGGGCGATCCCCGAGGAGAAACCGTTCTCGTCGAGTTGGTACCAGTCCAGCCCGCGCCCCTCCGACCATTCGGCGCGCTGGCCGAAGTCCTGGCCCATGAAGAGCAGCTTCTTACCCGGATGCGCCCACTGATAGGCCAGTAGGCTGCGCAAGCCGGCCGCCTTCACATGATCGTTTCCGGGCATCCGTTCCCACAACGTGCCCTTACCGTGCACCACCTCGTCATGACTGATCGGCAGTACGTAGTTCTCGCTGTAGGCGTAGAGCATGGAGAAGGTCATCTCATGGTGGTGATAGCTGCGGTAGATCGGGTCCCGTCCGATGTAGTCCAGGGTGTCGTGCATCCAGCCCATGTTCCACTTCATCGAGAAACCCAGGCCGCCGAGATTGGTCGCGCGGGTGACACCCGGCCAGGACGTGGACTCCTCGGCGATGGTCACCACCCCCGGCGTGATCTTGTGCACGGTGGCGTTCATCTCCTGGAGGAACTGCACCGCCTCGAGATTCTCCCGGCCGCCATCGGCGTTGGGAGTCCAATCGCCGTCCGGTCGCGAGTAGTCCAGGTAGAGCATGGAGGCCACCGCGTCTACCCGCAGACCGTCGATGTGGAAATCCTGCAGCCAATACAGGGCGTTGGCCACCAGGAAGTTGCGCACCTCCGGCCGGCCGAAGTCGAAGACGTAGGTACCCCAGTCGAGTTGCTCGCCGCGCCGTGGATCAGAGTGCTCATAGAGTGCGGTTCCGTCGAAGCGGCCCAGCGCCCAGCCGTCTTTGGGGAAATGCGCGGGAACCCAGTCCATGATCACGCCGATCCCGGCGCGGTGCAGTCGGTCCACCAGGTAACGGAAGTCGTCGGGATTGCCGAATCGCGCCGTCGGCGCGTAGTAGGACGTGACCTGGTACCCCCACGAGCCGCCGAACGGGTGCTCCGCGACCGGCAGCAATTCCACGTGGGTGAACCCCTGGCCGGCAACGTAATCAGTGAGCTGTTCGGCCAGGTCGTGATAGCTCAGACCGGGCCGCCAGGACCCCAGGTGCACCTCGTAGGTGCTCATCGGTTCGAATACCGGGTTCCCGACGGCGCGACGTGCCATCCAGTCGCCGTCGCCCCACTGGTACCGGGAGACGAATACCGTCGAGGCGGTGCGCGGCGGAACCTCCGTGGCGAACGCCATCGGGTCGGCACGATCGGTGACGCTCCCGTCCACCCCATGCACCCGGAACTTGTACATACCGTCCAGCGCGAAGCCCGGCCAGAACAGCTCCCACACCCCCGATGAGCCGAGTGTCCGCATCGGCGCGTCGTGGCCGTCCCACCCGTTGAAATCGCCGATCAGGCTGACGCCCTTGGCGTTCGGCGCCCACACCGCGAACGACACTCCGGTGACATCGCCGTCGGGGGTGGTGAAAGAGCGCGGTTGGGCGCCGAGGATCTCCCACAGACGCTCGTGGCGCCCCTCGGCGAACAGGTGCAGGTCGACGTCGCCCAGTGTCGGCAGGAAGCGGTAGCCGTCGGCCGTAGTGTGGATATGGGGCCGGCCATCGGCAGCCGGGTAACTCGTCTGCAGCCGGTAGTCCGCCAGGTTGGTGAATGGCAGCGCCACCGCGAAAAGGCCTGAACCGATATGGGTCATCGGATAGTGCCGTCCACCGACCAGAGCGACGACCTCGAGCGCATGCGGGCGCAGTGCCCTGATCACCGTGTACTCGTCATACTCGTGCGCCCCGAGGATGCTGTGCGGGTCGTGGTGCACACCGGCGACCAGTCGTGCCAGATCGCCCGGGTCGGGGGACAGGTTGGGGCCTGCAAGCTTGCGCGTCATGGGCGTTTCATCCCGGTCTCACTCCCGTCGCAGCAGGGCGGCCCGCTGGTCTTCGGGGATCACCGGCATGTTGAGGATGTGCGCGACTGCCTTCGAAGGATCGAGACGGACGTAATTGGCTTGGCCCCAATGGTATTCCTCACCGGTGATCTCGTCGCGGACCCAGAAACGGTCATACTGGTGCATCCCGAGCGCGCCCATATCCAGCCAGACGGTGCCCTGTTCGGCAGCGAAGGGATTGAGGGTGACCACCACCAGCACGGTGTCTCCGGTCACCGGATCGAATTTGCTGTAAGCCAGTACCGCGTCGGTGTCGACATGGTGGAATCGGATGGTCCGCAGTTGGCACAGCGCTGGGTGGAGTCGCCGGATCTCGTTGAGTCGGGCCAGGAACGGCTCCAGGGACCGGCCCTGCGCCAAGGCGCCGGTGAAGTCACGGGGCCGGAGTTCGTACTTCTCCGAGTGCAGGTACTCCTCGCTGCCCGGGTGTACCGGCACGTTCTCGAACAGTTCGTAACCGGCGTACACGCCCCAGGAAGAGCCCATGGTCGCGGCCAGGGCGGCGCGGATGGCGAACATTCCAGGCCCGCCGGTCTGGAGACTTTCGTGCAGGATGTCCGGGGTGTTGGCGAAGAGATTAGGTCGGGCGTAGTCCGCATGTGCGGCGATCTGACGGCCGAATTCCTCGAGCTCCCATTTGGCGGTCCGCCAGGTGAAGTACGAATACGATTGGGTGAAGCCGAGTTTGGCCAAACCGTAAAGCCGTGCCGGTCGGGTGAACGCCTCGGACAGGAACAGAACGTCCGGATCCGTGGTCTTGACCCGGCTGATCAGCCAGGACCAGAAGTCGGGCGGCTTGGTATGCGGGTTGTCGACCCGAAAGACTTTGACGCCGTGGTCGATCCAGTGCAGTACCACCCGAAGGACTTCCTCGTACAGGCTCCGCGGGTCGTTGTCGAAGTTCAGCGGGTAGATGTCCTGATACTTCTTCGGCGGGTTCTCCGCGTAGGCGATGGTCCCGTCGGGGAGTTCAGTGAACCAGTCCCGGTGCGCCCGAGCCCACGGGTGGTCGGGTGCGCATTGCAGAGCCAGGTCCAGGGCGACCTCCACTCCGTGGCCACGCGCCGCGGTGACGAACTCGTCGAAATCGTCGATGGTCCCCAGATCCGGGTGGACGGCGTCGTGCCCGCCCTCGGCGCTGCCGATCGCCCACGGCGAGCCGACATCGCCCGGTTCGGCGGTGACCGAGTTGTTGCGGCCTTTGCGGTGGACCGTACCGATCGGGTGGATCGGCGGCAGGTAGACGACATCGAATCCCATTCCGGCGATGCGGGGTAACTCGGCGGTGGCGGTCGTGAAGGTGCCGTGCACCGGGTGGCCGTCGGTGTCGCGCCCGCCGGTGGACCGCGGGAACATCTCGTACCAGGCGCTGCAGCGGGCCAGCGGCCGGTCCACCCACAGCCCGTGCTGGCGGCCGCGGGTCACCAGTTCCCGCAGCGGATAGCGTTCCAGAAGTTCGGTCACCTGATGCGATAGCGCCGCCGTCGCGCGGGTCAGAGGGTCACCCGGGCGGCGCAGCGCCTCTGCGGCTTCCAGCAGCGGGGCTCGGTCGGCGCGAGGCACCCCGGTGGCGGCCCGCGCCAGCAGCGCGGCACCCATCTGCAGATCGTTGTCGAGGTCCTGCTCGCCCTGACCGGCATCGAGCTTGGTCGTGACGCTGTGACGCCAGCCGGCGATCGGATCGCCCCAGCCGTCGACCCGGAATGTCCACAAACCGACCCGGTCGGGGACGAACTGGCCGTGGAACGTATCCTCGGCGCCCCCCGGTGCCATCCGGTGCTGTGCGGGCCTGACTCTCGGCGGGGCGGCGGCCGGCTCGCCGGATTCGGCGGATCGGTGTGCGGAACCGTGGCCCGGCATCGGGTAGGCCGTCCCGAGGTAGCGCACCACCAGGGTGGCGGCCACCGCCTCGTGGCCTTCCCGCCAGACCGTCGCGCACACCGGCACGAGCTCACCGACAACCGCTTTGGCCGGATAAGTGCCGTCGGAAACGACGGGTTCGACGTCGTCGATCTCGATGCGACCCGGCACCTGAGTACCCCTCTTCCGTGTCCGCTGCTGGTTCACACCGTAGTGGCCGAACTCACCCGCCCGGGCTGAAGCACGCACGGCGCGGTAGGTCGAACCTCAGTAAGGTCACTGCCTGTGAAGGCTCTCCGCAGGTTCACCGTTCGCGCCCACCTCCCGACCAGGATTGCGGCGTTGGGGCAGCTGTCGACGAATCTGCGGTGGTCCTGGGATATCGGCTGCCAGGAGTTGTTCGCCAGCATCGACCCCGAGCTGTGGTCCCGGATCGGGCGCGACCCGGTGGCGCTGCTGGGTGAGGTGGACTCGGCCCGGCTCGACGAACTTGCTCAGGACCACGGGTTCACCGAGCGGCTGGACCACCTGTCGGCCGAGCTCAATGAATACCTGACGAAACCGCTCTGGTATCAGCAATGGCAGTCGCAGGCCGATTCGGTGCTGCCCAACGGTATCGGCTACTTCTCGATGGAATTCGGTGTCGCCGAGGTGCTGCCGATCTATTCCGGCGGCCTGGGGATCCTGGCCGGCGATCATCTCAAGGCGGCCTCCGACCTGGGATTACCGTTGATCGGCGTCGGGTTGAACTACCGCTCGGGCTACTTCCGGCAGTCGCTGACCATCGACGGGTGGCAGCACGAGAACTATCCGGGTCTGGACCCTCAGGGGCTGCCGCTGCGGCTGCTGGCCCACCCCGGCGGTGAGCCGGTGGTCATCGAACTCGCCATGCCGGAGTCGCGAACGCTGCGGGCCCGGGTGTGGATAGCCAGGGTCGGCCGAATCCCATTGCTGCTGTTGGACTCCGACATACCGGAGAACGACCACGATATGCGTCATGTGACCGATCGGCTGTACGGCGGCGATCAGGAACACCGGATCAGGCAGGAGATCCTGGCCGGGGTCGGCGGAGTGCGGGCGATCCGGGCCTTCACTGCACTTGAGGGCCACCCGGAACCGGATGTCTTCCACATGAACGAGGGGCATGCCGGGTTCCTCGGGCTGGAACGTATCCGGGAGTTCATGGCCGCCGACGACCTCGACTTCGACACGGCCCTGGCCGTCGTCCGGGCCAGCACGCTGTTCACCACCCACACCCCGGTTCCGGCCGGGATCGACCGGTTCCCGGTGGAGTTGGTGGAGCGTTACTTCGGCGACGGCACCGCAACCCCGCTGCTACCGGGAGTTCCGGGACAGCGAGTCATCGGTTTCGGTGCGGAGAGCGATGACCCCGCGAAGTTCAATATGGCTCACATGGGAATGCGACTCGGACAGCGCGCCAACGGGGTCTCGCAGTTGCACGGTGAGGTGAGCCGGGGGATGTTCGAGGAGCTGTGGCCGGGTTTCGACGCGGCGGAGGTGCCCATCGGCTCGATCACCAACGGGGTGCACGGTCCAACCTGGGCCGCCCCCGAGTGGGTCCAACTCGGCCGCGAACTGGCCGGGTCGAACGACTTAGTCCCCGAAGCGTTTCAGTGGCGGGGTCTGCAGCAAGTCGACGCCGGACACATCTGGTGGATCCGGTGTCAGCTGCGGGCCAAACTGGTCGAGGACGTCCGGCAGCGGCTGCTGAAATCGTGGCTGGAACGCGGTGCGTTCGAGGCCGAACTGGGCTGGATCTCCGATGCTTTCGATCCCGGAGTGTTGACTGTCGGATTTGCTCGCCGGGTGCCCACCTACAAGCGGTTGACGCTGATGTTGCGTGATCCCGAACGGCTGGAGGCACTTCTGCTCGATGAGAGCAGGCCGATCCAGCTGATCGTGGCGGGTAAGTCTCACCCCGCCGATGATGCGGGCAAGGCCCTGATCCAGCAGATCGTCCGGTTCGCCGATCGGGCGGAGGTCCGCCACCGCATCGCGTTCCTGCCGGACTACGACATTTCGATGGCGCGGCTGTTGTACTGGGGGTGCGATGTCTGGCTGAACAACCCGCGGCGGCCGTTGGAGGCCTGCGGAACCTCCGGTATGAAAAGTGCGCTGAACGGGGGATTGAACCTCTCCATTCGGGATGGCTGGTGGGATGAGTGGTTCGACGGCGATAACGGCTGGGAGATTCCGACAGCCGAGGTGACCAGCGATGAGCGTCGTGACGACCTGGAGGCCGGTGCCCTCTACGACTTGTTGGAGAGTGTGGTCGCGCCGAAGTTCTATGACCGCGACGATCGCGATGTGCCCGGCCGGTGGGTGGAGATGGTCCGGCACACCGTGCAATCGCTGGGGCCGAAGGTGCTGGCCGCCCGGATGGTGCGGGATTACACGGAGCAGTACTATGCGCCGGCCGCCGCGGCTCTGCGGCAGACCGTCGAACCGGTCGACGGGCTGCCCTTCGGCCGGGCCCGCGAACTGGCGGACTACCGGCAGCGGGTCGGCTCGGCCTGGCCGCAGGTGGCGATCACCGATGTGGACAGCACGGGACTGCCCGACATCCCGGTGCTGGGCTGGGCGCTGACGCTCACCGCCACGGTGACCCTGGCCGGACTGCGTCCCGATGAGGTGCTGGTTCAGGCGGTACTGGGCCGGGTGGAATCCGGTGACACTCTGCGCGACCCGGATTACATCGACATGTTCCATACCGGGTCCGGTGAGGGCGGTACCGAGATCTTCTGTACGACGACCGCGCTACCGAAGGCCGGGGCGATGGGATACACGGTGCGGGTAGTGCCCCGCCACCCACTGCTGGCTTCCGTCGCGGAGTGGGGATTGGTGAAACTGGCCGGTGACGACGAGGCGGGGGTCTCGGCGGGGGGCTCTGCGGGGGGCTCCGCGACCGGTACACAGGCGCACCTGTAGTTTCCCTCCGGGCGGGTGCGGAGGTGACCATGATGCCTGGGACAAAACACGGTGCGGCCCTGATTGCCGTACTGGTTTCGCTGATGACGGCCGCTCCGGCGCTGGCTGAGCCCGAGCCCGCCGATCCCGATGTCGCAGCTCCCGCGACCGCGGCCGACCCGAACTTCGTGCCGGTCGCCGCCACCGACTCGACCGCCTCCGACTCGACCGCCGCTGTCGACCCCGCCGACGGCGCACCGGTGGCCGACGACGGCAAGGTGGCGTCCAGCCCGCCGCAGACCACGACCGCACCGGACGGCTGGACATTGACCATCTCCTCGGAGGACGAGACGCAGATGGCCGTGGCACCGCTGACCACCGCGATCTCGACCCGCGAATACGCTGTCGGCGGGGTGTTCAACGGATCGTTGGAAGGGCCTGGCAACGAGGTTCCCGAGGGCGTCTTCGAGGTCGGTTACCAGATCGGCTGCGGAATCGATATGACCACCTCCAACGGTGTGTCGCTGACCGGCACCGCCGGGGTCAGCCCGTCGATCCAGTTCCTCGGTATCGACGCCTCCACGCTCCCGATCGACGCCGTCATTCCCGGCGTCGGCGCCAACTTCGGCGGCGCCATCACGGTCGGCCTGAAGCCCGGGCTCATCAGCATCGTCCCGGTGACCAAGAAGCAGTACAGAGGCACCGAACCCTGGGTTTCGATCAGCAACTTCCGGACCAA
>JAHZJY010000192.1 GCA_022600695.1 Actinomycetes bacterium
CAGGTGCGGCAACTGCGACATGAAGATCAGCACCGCCAGCGCGTTGACGAAGCCCACCATCACGCTGCGCGGGATGAACCGCATCAGCCGGGCCACACCGAACAGGCTCAACGCGATCTGCAGCACGCCCGCCAGGATCACCGCCGCGATGAAATAGTCCATCCCGTGATCGCGAACCAGAGGTGCGATCACCAGCGCGACGGCGCCGGTCGCTGCCGAGATCATCGCCGGGCGTCCCCCGACGAAGGCGATCGTCACCGCCATCGTGAACGACGCGAACAGTCCCACCCGCGGGTCCACGCCGGCGATGATCGAGAACGAAATCGCCTCGGGTATCAGCGCCAGGGCGACGACAAGTCCAGACAGCACCTCGGTTCTCAGCCGGCGCGGCGACCGCAGTGCGGCCCACACCGATGTGCTGGGATCGCCAGCCTGCCGAATACCGGCGTCGGGGGAATCCGCGCGTGTGTTCACAACACTCCGTTCGTCTCGCGCCGTTGCGGCACTCGGGGACTTCCGTCCTTAGGACGCGAGAACCACCCGGGCACGGCGCGGGAATGAGCGGTACGGTCACCGCGACCGGCGGTTCATCTCAGCCTGCGCGGCGACCCGCCGTCAAATCGTCCAGGCGACAGCCACGGAAGACCCTGCCCACAGGTTTCACTAACCTGGTGTGACGCGCCGTGAAGAGGACAGGAATCTCATGACCCGACAGTCCCGATTCGAAGGAACCATCGGCCGCACCCTGGCCGACTCGCAGGCATGGTTCGACGAACCACCCCATCCCGGGGCCGATGCACCCAACGTCGTAGTGGTTCTCCTGGACGACACCGGCTTCGCCCAGTTGGGGTGCTACGGATCCGACATCGACACCGCACACATCGACGCGCTGGCCGCTAACGGCCTGCAGTTCAACAACTTTCACGTCACACCGCTGTGCTCGCCGACCCGGGCGGCGCTGCTGACCGGTCGATCCCAACACGCCGTCGGAATGCGGACGGTGTCGAATTTCCGGTCCGGCTTCCCACATCAACTCGGCCATATCGCCAACGAGGCCGCCACCATCGCGGAGGTACTCCGCGAGCAGGGTTACGCCACGTTCTGTGTCGGGAAATGGCATCTTGCGCCGATGGAGCAATGCTCGGCCGCCGGCCCGTTCGACCAGTGGCCGCTGGCGCGGGGCTTCGACCGGTTCTACGGCTTCCTGGACGGTGAGACAGACCAGTTCCATCCGCAGTTGGTCTGCGACAACCATCCGATCGAACCGCCGGGACGGCCTCAAGACGGCTACCACCTGTCCGAGGATCTGGTGGATCAGGCGCTGAGAATGGTGTCCGACTCCCGCGGGGTCCGTCCCGACCGACCGTTCTTCCTCTACCTACCCTTCGGCGCCACCCACGCGCCGCATCAGGCGCCGGCCGACTACCTCGCCAAGTATCGGGGTGCGTTCGACGACGGCTGGGACGCGGCCCGGCAACGGTGGTTCCAACGACAACTCGACCGCGGGGTGATTCCGGCGAACACCGAACTGGCGCCGCGCAATCCGGGCGTCGACGCCTGGGACGACCTCGCCGACAACCAGCGTCGACTGGCCTGCCGGTTGCAGGAGGCCTTCGCCGCGTTCCTGGACCACACCGACGATCAGATCGGCCGGCTCGTCGACGGCCTGCGCGATATGGGCCAGCTCGACAACACCCTCTTGGTGGTGCTCGCCGACAACGGCGCCTCGCAGGAGGGTGGACCGTTCGGGGTCCTGCACGAGATGAAGTTCTTCAACGGACTCCTCGACACCCCCGACGATGTGATGGATCGTCTCGACGACATCGGCGGCCCGCACAGCCACACCAACTATCCGTGGGGCTGGGCGCAGTGCGGGAACGCCCCGTTCAGGTGGTACAAGCAGAACACCCATGAGGGTGGTGTGCACGTGCCGATGATCGTGCACTATCCCGACGGCATCGCCGCCGATCAGCGCGGCACCGCCCGAGATCAGTTCGTCTACGTCTCCGACGTGGTGCCGACCATCTACGATCTGCTCGGGGTGACACCGCCCAAGACCTACCGCGGTATCGAGCAGCTCCCCGTCACGGGTCGCTCCTTTGCCGCAGTCCTCGACGATCCCGGCGCCCCCGCCACGAACACGGTCCAGTATTTCGAGATGATGGGTAGCCGCGCCATCGTCGCCGGTGACTGGAAGGCCGTCTGTAAACATCTGCCGGGCAACGACTTCGAGACCGATCAGTGGGAGCTTTACCATCTGGCCACCGACTGGTCGGAGTGCGCCGATCAGGCGGCCCGGCAGCCCGATCGGCTCGCCGCGATGATCGATCTGTGGTGGGCCGAGGCCGAGAAGTACGGCGTGCTCCCACTCGATGACCGCACCATCGAACTCTTCGGGGCCAGGTTCCGGCCGCACTCCCCGCACCCGGTCGACCAGCACTACGTCTACCGACCGCCGATGTCACCGCTGCCCGGGCAGTCCGCCGCGGCGATCGGAGGGCGCGACTTCGACATGACCGCCCGGATCTCGCGGGACGCCGGACAGGAGGGTGTGCTGTTCGCGACCGGAACCGAGAACTCCGGTATCGCGGTGTTCGTTCAAGGCGACAGGCTCATCGTCGACTACAACGCATTCAACGAGCACTCCATCGTCGAGTCGGCCCTGCCCGTTCCCGTCGGCGATTCCACCCTGGTCGCGCGGCTGCGCCGGGGCTCGGGCCGCACCGGATCGATCAGCCTCGAGGTCGACGGCGAGCCGGCCGGCTCCGTCGAACTGCCACTGGTCATGATGATGATCTCCTCGGTCGGCGCCAGCGTCGGCTACAACCACGGATCGGCGGTGTCCGCACGCTACCGGGCACCGTTCGCCTTCGCCGGTGAGCTGCACGAACTCGGAATTCAACTCATCGATGACGACGATCCCGCCTCCGGACAGGCGCGGGCGGCAGCCGAGATGAGCCGGCAGTGAGCGCAGGCCGGGATGTTTACCGGCTTCCGGCCACCGTGCTGTTCATCCTCGGCATCGTGGACCTGGTCCGCGGGTTCATGCACACATTCGCGCTGCGCTGGGCCGGGGTACACATCGCCGGCTTCGACCCGGTCAGCACGCCATCCGATCAGTTCTTCATGCTGGGCGCCTTCGGCATCTCCAACGTCCTGACCGGGTTCCTGTATCTGCTGATCAGCCGGCGGGCCCGCGAGCTGTCCCCCTACGTACTGGCCATCATCCCGGGGACCTACCTGCTCGGCATGATCGGTATCGGTGTCGCGGGCGTACAGGGGCAATCGGCGTTCAACGGAAAATACTTCATGATGGTCTACCTCGGCGCGTGCGTGGTGACGGTCGCGGTGTTCCTGGTGCAACGAGGTGCGCAACGAAATCGAATGCACAGCGATCCCGCCATAGGCTCATCACCATGACGTCACCCATTCGTGTCATCGGTCTCGACCACATTGTGCTCACCACCGCACATGTCGATGACATGCTCGCGTTTTACACCACGGTGCTCGGCCTGGAGGGGCTTCGTGTCGACGAGTGGCGCCGCGGTGAGGTGCCGTTCCCCTCGCTGCGGGTGGATGCCACGACCATCATCGATCTGATGGGCGGTAAACGCACGGGCGTCAACCTCAATCACTTCTGCTTGGTGATCGAATCGGCGGACCTCGACCAACTGGCCGCCGGAGGCCTCGTGGACGTCGCCCGAGGTCCTGTGGACGGACTGTTCGGCGCTCAGGGCTTTGCACGCAGCCTCTACATCAAGGACCCCGACGGCAACATCGTCGAATTGCGGAGCTATTGAGTAGCGGCTCCGTGTTGCTGTCACCATGAGCGCCGACGACAGGAACTGGCGCACCCGAACCTTCGCCTCGCTATCTCACCGCAACTACCGCAAGTTCTTCTTCAGCCAAGCGGTGTCACTCACCGGTACGTGGATGCAGTCCGTTGCCATGGCGTGGCTCGTCTTGCAGTTGACCGGCTCCGCGACCTGGCTGGGACTGGCTATTGCCCTCCAGACACTTCCGATCCTGCTGCTCAGCCCCTACGGGGGACTGCTCGTCGACAGGATGGACAAACGGCACCTGCTGATCGGAACACAGATAGCCGCGGGAGCCCAGGCGCTGACCCTCGGCGCGTTGATGGTCATCGGCACGGCCACACTGGCGTGGGCTCTCGCCCTTTCACTGGGTCTCGGGCTCATCAACGCCATCGAGAACCCGTGCCGTCAGGCATTCGTGCGCGAGATGGTCCCTGCCGAGATGGTCCGCAACGCCGTCAGCCTGAACTCAGTTCTGGTCAATGTGGCGCGCGCGGTGGGTCCGGCGATCGCCGGCGTGCTCATCGCCACCACAGGACTGGCTACCTGCTTCTTCCTCAATTCCGCCACCTTCGTCGTGGCCATCGGTGCCTTTGTCACGATGAAGCAGTCCGAGCTGACACCAACCGAGCCGCTTCCGCGCGGACCCGGCCAGCTGCGCGAAGGCCTGCGTTATGTGCGCGGCGACCCCCATCTGCTTGTCCCCCTCGTGATGATGGCCATGGTCGGGACCCTGACATACGAGTTCCAGGTCAGCCTTCCCGCATTGGCCACCGGGACCTTCGGCGGAGGCCCTGCGGCTATCGGCGCGGTCAC
>JAHZJY010000193.1 GCA_022600695.1 Actinomycetes bacterium
CGCCGCGCAGAGCGCAGCGCTGAGGGAGAGCAGAACCCGGCGCATCCGCTCATCGTCCACGGGGTTTTCCACGGCGGTCAAGTCAAGGTTGAGGCACGGTCGGGTGTTCATCGGCTAACGGGCTTCGGCAATCTCACCGCGCCCCCGGAGATGGCCTTGGACGGCCGCCTGCGAGTGACCTGCAGCGTCACCGGCCGTCCGAGTTGCGAGCCCGACGGTGAATGGCGCCGCGGCAAACCTCTGACTAACATCCGGAACGTGTCGCAGGGGGCGGGGGCCGGTGGTGAGTGATCTACCGGGCGGGCAATGGTCATCGTTATTGGTCGGCCACCAGTGGCCAGGTTCGGAATCGCTGGCGGCGCTCTCCACCTCGGCGGACAACCGGGCTGCGACGGCCTCGTCGCACCACGGCTACGCCGAAACGCTGCGGTCGATCCGATACGGAGTTCTGGCCGAGCAGCAGGGCATCACAGCGGAGGCGGCCAGACACGCATTCCGGACCGGTGAAGACACCGCGCGGGTAATCGCCGAGAACAACGAGGCGAAGCGAGATTCCTACCGTTGGGCGCACCGTCATGTCGCGGAGTTGCGTTCCGCACTCCGCGATATCGCGGACAGCGGGAATTCCGAGATCCGCCGGACGCTCGACTCCCGGGCACCCCTCGCCGAAAAGATCAGCGCGATCGTCAGCACCATCACCAACGCCCAGACTCAGGCCAACACCAAAGCGGCCGAGTGCAGCGCCAATCTCCTCGGGGTGATCGACACGGCGCTGGGGACCGGACCGTCCGGCCTCTCGGCACGGGAGTTCAGCAGCGGCAACGGCGTAGACCTGCTGTCGGCGTTCCGGTCGCCGAGTCCGGAAACCCTCCACAGCCGGGTTGAGGCGGCCCTGCGCGAGACGGCACCGGCGGACCCCGGCCCGCAGACCCTCCCCGCTTCCGGGCAAGGAACCGGGAGCCCCGGGACCACGACAACGCCAGTCCCGTTGGCCGACAGGCCAGATCCTGCTGTCGCTCCCAGTTCGACAGAAGTACAGACCGCCGTCGGGCGCGCCGGCGCACCCGACCCCACGGGTCCCCCTGCGACGGAGCCGGGGCCATCGCCGGTGAATGCGTCCCCGTCGGCCACCGAGGACGTCCCACCGAATATTGCTCCGCGGGATATTGCCCCGCGGGAAGCCGTCGGCACCGGGGACTCGGGCGCCGAGTCCGAAACCGCCCGGCCTGCCGTTCGGCTGGCCCCTGAGGCCTTCTTCAGCGATCTTGACCGAACCGGACCTTGGTCGGGGTCCACCGAGTCGCACCCGGACACCGGACGTGACACAACAGTCGGCGATGCGGCGTCGCCGACCGACGAGGTGGGGGCGCCGACGCCGGCATCAGGCGGATTTCCGGGCGTCGTTACCCCGGCCGCCGCTCTCGGAGCGCCGAGCATGCCCGCGCCACCGTGGACCGCCGGCGGATCCGCCCCGGTCGCCCACGCCGGAAACGGCTTGCCGGCCTACGGATCGGAGCTGCGATCCCCCACCACCGCAACGCCGCCGGCAGCACCCGCGGTCGCGGCGGCCCCTACTTCCGCACCCGTCGGCGGGGCCGGCGCATCCGGGGCCGGCGGTCAACCGGTAGTGGTGCGCCGGGTTTCGGGCCGTGCGACCGACCCGGCCGCCAGCGCCGCAGGTGGGCAATCGGTCCCCGCCCGGTGCCGGGCGGGGACCGATACGCGACTCGGCCGGCTGCTGGGATCGCTGGCCCGCCAGCAACCGATGCTGCGCTGGGGCGTCGGTGATCTGGATGACGGCAGCACCGTCGTGGTCACCGATGTCGCGGGCGGCTGGATCCCGCCGGATATCCGGATACCGGAAGGTGCGCGGCTGCTGTACCCACCCGGTAAGGCCGGCGATGTGGCTGCCTTGCTCGCCCCGGCGGCGACCGGGGTGGTCTATCGACCGGGCCAACAACTGCCCGGTGCCGACGACGAACCGGTGCCGATGGCCGATCACGCCCGCCAGAGCCCCCCGGTCGACGACATCGGCTGGAGACTCGCGCGGGCGACGAAGTGGCGCGACGGGCTGCCGCGACTGGCACACACCATGGCCAAGGCCGGTGCCGCACGGTCTGGCTATCTCGATTCCGAAATCAGGCTGTTGCGTGAGCATCTCAGGACCGTCGAGCGTTCGGTACTGAGCCGGTATCCGGACCACCTGAACCCTACCGAGGTCGGGAATTGGCAGTTGCTGGCGAGTACCGAGGCTCTGATCCTCGGCGATACCGACCGTGCCGGCTACCACCTCGCCTGGTTCCTCGCTCAGGCTGAGGCAACGGAGGCAGGGGAACCCGATGCCTGATGGCCAACTGAACGCCAACGGCGATCGCTACCTGCAGGCGGCCGGTATGGACACATCACCGCCACCTGTTCCTTCCGATCCGCTCGTCGGCGGGGTTGTGCCGGTCGAACAGGTCCTCCGGATGCTTGGGCTGGCGGCCAATGCGGGTGATGCACGGGACAACACGGACAGCGTCGAGGAACATCTCCGGCGCGAAGCGGCTGCCGCCGAGGCGGCTGCGGCGTTCGAGGAACAGGACATCGAGGCGGCCGCCGGGCTCGGGGGGATAACCGGAGCGGACCAATCCGCCACAATGACCCAGCAGTTACCCCAACTGGTCTCCGGTATCGCCGGAGCCATCGGCGGCGCCCTTCAACCGCTGACCCAGATCCCCCAGCAATTCGCCCAGGGCGCCCAGCAGGCCATGCAGGCTGGAATGAGCCTCTTCGGAGGACCGGTCAGCGATGCCGGCCTGCCGATCGACGGTGCGGACCTATCGCTTCCCCCGCTGGACGACTTCGGTTCCACCGCAGACTATCTCGATGATCTCGACGGCTTCGGCGGATCCGATTTCGCCGCCGTCCCAGGCCTTCGCGGCGGCGGGCCCGGCGGTGGCGGTGCGGTCCCGGCAACCACCGTTTCGCCCACCGCGCTCGGGCCGCCACCGGTCCCTTCGGCGAGCACCGCGCCATCATCAGCGCCGGCGCCGCCGATCGCGGCACCGAGACCCCCGGCCGTCGGGGCACCGCACGGCGGAGGCATAGCGGGAATGCCGATGATCCCGCCGGGCGCGATGGGGGCGGCAACCCAGACCGATAAAGATCCCAAGCCCGACACCAAACGGGTTTCGGTACCGCCGGTGCGTAACGGCGCTCCGGTCCAAGGCCGCCTGATTCCGCCGGCGTCACCGGCTCCGGCCGAGGGTAAACCGGCCGGCAAGCCGGTCGCCGCCCGCCGGATCATCGCACCCGCCAGCAAGACCCACGATGACCGGACAGGCGGCGATTCCAAATCAGAGTCCTGACTGGGCCGCAATCCTTCGGTCGCTGCCGGCCCACGGGGGCACCAACGTCATGCACAGGAGGTAACAGAGCAGACCCAACGCCCATCCCGCGATGACATCGGACGGATGGTGCACGTTGAGCGCAACCCGGGCCAGCCCGACCAGCACCACCAGTGCCACGCCGACCGCGATGATGGGTATCCGCATCGACGGCCTGACGAGCGGCCACAGGACGGTCGCGCCCGCCAACACCCCCACCGTGATCCCCAGGGCATGTCCGGACGGAAATGACGTCGACGCCGCGAACACCAGTGCGGTGCCCGGGCGCGGCCGGTCGCCGAGGTCCTTGGCAGCCACCGTCAGCAGCGCCGACGTGATGACCGCCAGCGTCAAGAACGCCGCGATCCGCGGGCGCCGGCGAACGAGGGCAACGACAACGCCGACCAGAGCGAGGGCCCGGAGCGCAGTCGGACCCAGAACGTCCGAAACGCCTCGCCAGAACCCGATCCATCCCGGGCTGCCGGACGTGACATCGTGGAACCACCCCAGCGCCGGCTGGTCCACCGTTTTCAGCCAACCCCAGTTTGCGGTGATACCGATCCACATCAGCGCATAGAGCAACGCAGCCGGCACCGCAGCCACCACCAAGGCCACCACCGAGGCCCGTTTCGACATCACACCCAAGATGTACACCACCGGCTGATTAGCCCCGCTAACATCATCGGGTGGTGCAGGGCCGGCCACTGAATCCGCCCGGAAAGGCCGAATAAAGGTGGACACCGACGCCCAGATGCCCATTCCCCTGCCCGATGTGCCCGGCGCCGATGCGGGGTCGGACGGCCTGCCCGACCGGGCTGATCTGACCGCATTCCAGCGTATCGTCGTCGACTCGTCAGCCGTTGCCGACCTCGGCTTACGGACCGCGATCTCCACTGTGGTGGGGGCAGCAGTGGCACCGACCGTGCTCACCACCGCTTTACGTCGATCAGAGGCCCGCCGCGAACGTGAGAACATCGCCTTCTATGTCGATCTCGCCCGCCACCACGACCCGGCCCGCTCATTCCCGGCGCCCACCACCGTGCCGGACGTCTCGTCCCGGGCGGCCAATCCGATAGCGGAATACATCGCCCGCGGCAACGTCCACAACGTATCGTTCGCGAGCACCTTCGAGACGGCGAATCCCGGGATGCGCGCTCGGTGGCACCGATTGAGACGCAACAACATCGTGCGTTTTCAGCACTGGCGCCACAGCGACGGACCGCGCCCCACCCTCTGCGTGATTCACGGATTCATGGGATCGCCATATCTGGTGAACGGGTTGTTCTTCTCACTGCCGTGGTTCTACCGTTCCGGCTACGACGTGTTGCTCTACACACTGCCGTTCCACGGCCGGCGCGCCGAGAACCCCTCCCCGTTCAGCGGCTACGGTTTTTTCGCCAGCGGCATGAGCGGATTCGCCGAGGCGATGGGCCAAGCTGTCTACGACTTCCGTACCGTCCTGAACTGGTTGCGCGACAGCGGTGTCGACCGGATAGCCCTCACCGGGATTTCACTCGGCGGATACACCTCGGCGCTGGTGGCATCGGCCGACGATCGGCTGGAGGCGGTCATCCCGAATGTCCCGCTGGTGACGCCGCAGTCGGCTTTCGACGACTGGTGGCCGGCGAACAAGGTTGTCCAGCTGACCCGGGCCGTCGGCGGACTCAGCCGCGAGGAGGCCTACTCCAGTTTCGCCTACCACTCGCCGCTGAACTACCGGCCGTTGGTCGCCAAGGATCGGCGGCTGATCATCACCGGACTCGGCGACCGGCTCGCTCCCCCGGATCATGCGATGGCACTGTGGGAACACTGGGATCGCTGCGCGCTGCACTGGTTCCCGGGCAACCACGTACTGCACGTCAGTCAGCCGGAGTACCTGCGACGGACCAATCGGTTCCTCCGGCCACTGATGTTCGGCTGAGTCTCGACAGCGCTCAGTTCTTGACGGCACTCACCAAAGTGATGCTGTCGATCATCTGCACGACATCAGCCGCGGTGGCCGGGGTCGCACGGCCCACGGATTCGAGGTAGTCGGTCAGCGTGGTGGCGGCCGCCGTCCAACCCCGCTGGGAAAACCACTGCGCCGCAGGCGCGCACTGCTCGTTGTACACCAACTGCCACCACTGCCCGCGCATGTTCTCAGCACTCTTGGCCTCGTCGAGCTTGACCCGGAAGGCGTCATCAGCCATCGGCCGACCCTCCTCGACAGCAACCCGACTGCCTGGGAATGCCATCGTGTCGACGCCGTTGAACAGTTGCTCTTGGACGGTTGCGGGAAGGTAGACGAGCAGACCCTCGGCAATCCACGCCGAGGGTTCATCCGGGCGAAATCCATTGCCCTGCAGCGCGGCAGCCCAGTCATCGCGTAGGTCGACAGCAATTTCCCGACGTTCGGCCGTGGGGGCCGCAGCGCCGAGAGCCTGGCGCTTGAACTCCAAGACTCGCGGCTGGTCCAGTTCGAAGACCGTCGTCCCGGCCGGCCAGTCGAGGCGGTACGCCCGGGAGTCCAGTCCTGCCGCGAGCATGACGACCTGCCGGATCCCGGCCTGTGCCGCCGACCGGAAGTACGCGTCGAAGTAGCGGGTACGGGCGGCTTGGAAGGTGACGAAGTGCGCACCGAAATCGTCTGATCTGAGCGGATGATCCGCGTCGGGATCATCGAGTAGGTCGGCCCACGGCCCCCCCGCCGCCCGGCAGAAAACATCGGCGTACCGGTCCACGGCCAGCGGTGCGGGTTTTTGCGCCTCCAGCGCCCGGGCGGCAGCCACGAAAAGTGCGGTGGAACCCACGCCGGTGGTGATATCCCAGCTGTCGTCGTCGCTGCGCATGACTCACACTAACGGTCGACCGGTACGCATTCGCCAGTTCACGTCGTGCAGGAGCAGATTGAAGGGAAAGTTCCGGACAAGGGGCGGAGCAACAGTATTGCTCAACCGGATCGCGGTCATGAGCGCGTCGAATTCCCGTTGTTTTGTGCGATTCCAGTCCAGCTTCATCTGGTCGCGAAAACGTTGCGGCAGAAAGCCGGTGGTGATGAGTAGGGCAACACTCTCGTTGAGGTTCTGGATTGGACCGGGCAGGCGGAACGCACCCATTCGGGCCACCGCAATGGGGTAGAGGAACTCGCGGATGGTGTCGTCGATGTGGATGTGCTCGAGGGATTCCGCCCAGTATTCGTCGAACGCGGCCCGGTCCGCGGGCCACATCTCCGGACGCATCTGCAGCATGGTGCCGAAGGCCATACTGTCGCGGTAGTGCTGATCGGCAGTCTCGTCGTCCATCTCCCCGATGAAGATGCGACGGACATCGACCCCGCCTTTGTACAGGCAGGCTGCGACCCACAGTTGCAGCTCGGGATCGAGCGCGTTGTATTCCACCGGGCTCTCCTCGGTGGAGAACACCTGTGCGTGTGCCTGAGTGACCGCCTTGCGGTAGGCCTTCTGCTGAACCGGATTACCGCGGGTGGCGACGGCGAGGTAGGTGAAGGTGGTGCGGGCGCGTTTGATCGGGTGCAGGTCGATACGGCCGCTCTCCACTCTGCTTTCCTGGACGCCGTAGCCAACACCGGGACGGCCCAGTTGCATGATCACGTTGGCCGGGCCGGCCAGTAGGGCGATCCCCGGGATTCCGTCCCCGGCGGCCGGCCGGGTCAGCCTTTGCAGTAGGCCACGGTCTACCGGCGGACCGGACGACTCGCTGACGGGCCGATCCACGACACTGCGGGTCACCACGATCCCCTTGCCTGACAAATCTGAGAACGCTTGTTTCCCGATATTGTTCCTACCTGATCGCGATGTCAAGATGACGCGGTGACACAGGCACGGCCATATGCGGGCGTGGACGCCGCCGAACGGGCGGCCCGCCGCCGCGCCAGCCTGCTGGAGGCCGGCTTGGAGCTGCTGGGCAGCAATGTCGATCCGGCGGAGCTCACAGTCCGGGGTATCTGCCGTAAAGCGGGGCTGGCCACCCGCTACTTCTACGAGAGCTTCGCCGATAAGGAACAGTTCACCGGCGCGGTGTTCGACTGGGTCATCACCCGAATGGCGACCACGACACAGGCGGCAGTGGCGGCCGCACCTGCTGAACGGCAGACCCGGGCCGGGATGGCCAACATCGTCCGGTCCATCGAGGCCGATCCCCGGGTCGGTCGGCTGATGTTCGGGGGACGGGTGGCGAGCACCACCCTGATCCGCAAGCGCCAGGAGTCTGAGGCGCTCTTCGTCATGCTGTCCGGCCGGCATGTCGAGAATCTCCTGCACCGCCCCGCGACCGAGCAGATCAAGGCGTTCGCCTACTTCGTGGTCGGCGGAGTCACCCAGACCATCGGCGCCTGGCTGGCCGGCGACATCGACCTGACGTCCGACGAGGTCGTCGAACAACTCAGCGCCATCGTGGACGCATTCGGGGAGTCCAGCCTCTTCCGAAACCGACGAGACGCCCCAACCTGTCGGCCGTAAGTCGTAAACCGCGGATTCACCTGGACCGGACCCCAACGCCCCGACGGCATGAGCATCGCAAAACTCATCGCCACCCCCGAACTGCGCGCCACCATCGACGCCCTGCTCGCCAAATTCGCCGCACCCGGCATGTGCAACCCCGCCGACCACACCCCCACCGTCACCACCGAACCCTGAACCTCCCCGGGTTTGATGCACACCTTCTTTGGAGGGAAGGTAGGGCGCATCATGCCCAAGAAGTACGACGAATCAATCAAGAGCAAGGCTGTCCGGCTGGTCGTTGAGCAACCACCGAATGGATCCCCCCACCCAACCTCCCCCTACGCGGCGGCACCAACCACTAGCCCACTCAAAACGCCGGCCAAGGAAGTGGCTGACATATGCACCAAGCGGGAAAGAGAATATGGTGTATGGCCATGCCGCCGCCCGGGGAGCACCCACCGCCGGCCGTCCGGGTGCTGGCGCATTTCCTGCCTGGCGAGACGGTGCTGGGAATCGTTGAACCCGAGGCAGATTGGCTCGAAATCCGATGGTGCCACGAAGAGGACGACGAGACCCTTCACCGCGAGCTCGGTTGGGCGGATGTGATGTGGCATGTCCTACGTCCGCTGTCCGGCGATGATCTACGAGAGGGCAGCCGACTGCGGTTGATCCACAAACTCGGCAGCGGCGTCAACACCATCGACGTCGACACCGCAACCGATTTGGGCATCGCGGTGGCGAATATGCCCGGCGCCAACGCCCCATCGGCCGCCGAAGGCACGGTGCTCCTGATGCTCGCCGCACTGCGCCGGCTGCCCGAACTCGACCGCGCTACCCGAGCCGGCCTGGGTTGGCCCACCGACGCGGGCCTGGGTGAAACCGTGCGCGATATCGGTGGCTGCACCGTCGGCCTGGTCGGCTACGGCAACATCGCCCGCCGGGTTGAGAAAATCGTCGCCGCGATGGGCGCCGAGGTTCTGCACACCAGTACCGCCGATGACGGCACACCCGGCTGGCGCACGCTGCCCCAACTGCTCACCGGTAGCGATATCGTCAGCCTGCACCTGCCCCTGACAACGCAGACCGAGCTCCTCATCGACCGGGCAGCCCTAGCGTCGATGAGACCAACCGCTTTGCTGATCAACACATCCCGCGGCGCCATCGTGGAGGAGGCCGCCCTGGCCGATGCGCTCCGGGAGGGCAGGCTGGCCGCGGCGGGCCTCGATGTGTTCGCCGAGGAGCCGGTCGACCCCGCCAATCCGCTGCTGCGATTGGAGAACGTCGTCGTCACCCCGCATATCGTCTGGTACACGAAGGACACCATGCGCCGCTACCTGTCGGTAGCGCTGGACAACTGCCGTCGGCTGCGCGACGGGAAGGATCTCATCAACGTCGTCAACCCGGTCCCCAATCGGAATCGGAATCGGAATCGCCGATGACTGCGGGGCCGCCAAGGCGGCAGCCGCGGCCCTCGAGTTCGTTCTCCGGGCCGCTCCGAGCCCCGACGAAAGCGGGGGCTCCGGGGAGTACCCTCGGTCCCAACCCGCCGGTTAATCGGCAGTTAACAACAGTGAAGGCGATAGAAACATGCCCATCGCGATCACATCGGAGCATCAGGATCTGGCCGAATCGGTCCGCGCGCTGGTCCGGCGCGTCGCGCCGGCTGAGTTCCTGCACGCGACGCTGGAAACCCCGCTGGACAGCCCGCCGCCCTATTGGCGGGCCGCCGCAGAGCAGGGCCTGCACGGGCTGCACCTGGCCGAGGCGGTCGGCGGTCAGGGGTTCGGTCTGCTCGAGTTGGCCATCGCCATCGCCGAGTTCGGTTACGGCGCGGTGCCCGGACCGTACGTTCCCTCGGCGATCGCCAGTGCGCTCATCGCCGCCCACGACCCGGACACCAAGCTGCTGGCCGAACTGGCCGCCGGCGACACCATCGCCACGGTCGCGATTTCGTCGGACCTGACCGCTACCCGCCAGAACGGCACCGTGGTGATCCGGGGCGAGGCCCGCTCGGTTCCCGCCGCCGCCCAGGCCTCGGTGCTGGTTCTCCCGGTGGCGATCGACAGCGGTATCGAGTGGGCGGTCCTCGACGCCGAGCATCTTGAGGTCGAACCGCTGAGATCGGTCGACCCGCTGCGGCCGGTCGCGCATGTGCGGGCCAACGGGGTTGAGGTCGGGGCGGAGCGGCTGCTGTCCAACGTCTCCCAGGCCGCCGGAGGCGCGATCATGACCACCCTGCTGTCGGCCGAAGCGGTGGGCATTGCCCGCTGGGCCACCGACACCGCCTCGGACTACGCGAAGATCCGCGAGCAGTTCGGCCGCCCGATCGGACAGTTCCAGGCGATCAAACACAAGTGCGCCGGGATGATCGCCACCACCGAACGCGCCACCGCGGCGGTGTGGGACGCCGCCCGGGCGATCGACGAGGCGGCAGAGAGCGGCGACGCGAGAAAATGGGACAACGCGTCAACCCACTACGAGTTCGCCGCCTCGGTAGCCGCGACGCTGGCCCCCGCCGCCGCCCAACACTGCACCCAGGACTGCATCCAGGTGCACGGCGGCATCGGCTTCACCTGGGAGCACGACACCAACGTCTACTACCGGCACGCCCTCGGCCTCGTCGCGGCGTTCGGCCGGCCGCACGAGTACCCGCGGCAGGTGTTCGACACCGCGACGACCACCGGGATGCGTCCGCTGGACATCGACCTCGATCCCGACACCGAGAAGCTGCGGGAGGAGATCCGGGCCGAAGTCGCGGCGTTGAAAGCCATTCCGCGCGAGGAGCGCAGCACCGCCATCGCCGAGGCCGGATGGGTGCAGCCGCACCTGCCCAAGCCGTGGGGCCGGGCGGCCGCACCGGTGGAACAGATCGTCATCGCCCAGGAGTTCGCCGCGGGCCGGGTCAAGCGACCGAATATGGGCATTGCCGCCTGGCTGATCCCGTCGATCGTCGCCTACGGCACCGCCGAGCAACAGCAGCGCTTCCTGCCCCCGACATTCCGCGGCGAGATGATCTGGTGCCAACTATTTTCCGAGCCGGGCGCAGGCTCGGACCTGGCGAGCCTGACCACCAAGGCGACCAAAGTGGACGGCGGCTGGCGCATCACCGGGCAGAAGATCTGGACCACCGCAGCCCAGTTCTCCCAATGGGGTGCGCTTCTGGCCCGGACCAATCCCGACGCCCCGAAGCACGCCGGCATCACCTACTTCCTGCTCGATATGAACAGTGCGGGTGTGGAGGTCAAGCCGCTGCGCGAACTCACCGGTAACGCACTGTTCAACACCGTCTACATCGACGACGTCTTCGTACCCGACGAGATGGTGCTCGGCCAGGTGGACAGCGGCTGGGAGGTCAGCCGCAATACGCTCACCGCCGAACGGGTTTCGATCGGCAGCGACGAGCCCTGGTTCCTGCCGAACCTGAACCGGTTCGTGGAGTTCGTCGGGGCCGGCCACTTCGACCAGATCGGCCATCACCGCGCCGGTGAACTGATCGCCGAAGGACACGCCGCCAAGCTGATGAATCTGCGCTCGACCTTGCTGACCCTGGCCGGCGGTGACGCGATGCCCTCGGCTGCGATCTCCAAGCTGCTCTCGATGCGCACCGGCCAGGGCTACGCCGAGTTCGCGGTGTCCACTTTCGGGGTCGACGGCGCTATCTGGACAGAAGATTCACAGCAGGGCAAGTGGGCCGAGTTTCTGCTCGCCAGCCGCGCGACAACGATCTACGGCGGCACCTCCGAAGTGCAGCTGAACATCATCGCTGAGCGGTTGCTCGGCCTGCCCCGCGATCCGTAGTCCATCCCCCGTCCGCGCCGGGAAGGGTGGCGCCGGGAAGGGTGGCGCCGGGAGGGGCGAACTAGTGGATCTCGACCTGGCGCAGTTCCCGCTTGAGGATCTTGCCGGTCGGGTTGCGCGGCAACTCGGCCAGGAACAACACCTCGCGCGGAACCTTGTACCGCGCAAGGTGATCGCGAACATAGTCCTTAATGTTCTCCTCGGTGGTCTCGACGCCGTCCTTGAGTACCACGAAAGCGCGCAACCGCTGGCCGAAGTCCTTATCGTCGACCCCGAGAGCGGTGGCCTCGATGACATCCGGGTGCCCGCTGATCAGGTCCTCGACCTCGGCCGGGAAAACATTCTCCCCGCCCGAGACGATCATCTCGTCATCGCGTCCGCTGACGTAGAGCAGGTCGTGGTCGTCGAAGTAGCCGACGTCCCCGGAGGACATGAGACCGTCGATGACCTCCTTGTTGCCGCCACCGGTGTAGCCCTCGAACGGGAAGAAGTTACCCACGAAGATGCGCCCGACCTGCCCCTTCGGCAACTCGTTGCCGTGTTCGTCGAGGATCTTGACCCGGACTCCCCTGATCAGCGGCCCGACCGTAGCCGGGTTCTTGGTCAGATCCTGCGGCCGGGCGATCGAGACGAAAGCGATCTCGGTGGATCCGTAGAGGTTGTAGACGACCGGCCCGATGTCCTTCATCGTTCGGGTGGCCAGCTCCGCACCGAGTTGTGAGCCGGACACGAAAATGATCCGCAGCGGCGACAAATCCGGTTTGGTTTCCATCGCCTCCAGTGCATCGAGCATGCGCGAAAGCATCACCGGGACGACGACAATAGCCGTCACACCGTGCTTGGCGACATCCTCGAGCACGGTCGCCGGCTTGAACCGGCGATGCAGGATCAGCGTCGAACCGAGTGTCATCGCGATCGTGGCGTGCAGGTATCCCAGCGCGTGGAACATCGGTGACGGCAGGGCCGTCACCTCGCCGGATTTGAACGGGACGTGCGACAGCACGCCGCCGATCGGCGCGAGCGTCGGCGGTGCGTGCCGGTTGGCGCCTTTCGGGGTACCGGTGGTGCCACTGGTCAGGATGATGATCGATGACCGCTTGGTGGCCTTGGGCGGCGGGGCGACACTGCTGCGGGAGATGAGTTCGGCGAGGGTCTCGTCGGTGCTACCCGACGGTTCGGTCGCGTCCGGATTGGACCCGAGCGCCCGCAGCTTGCCCAGTGGTGTCTCGGCGAGTTTCACCGCCTCGGTGTACTCGTCGTCATAGATGACGACCTTCGCGCCCTCGCGTGCCGAGACATCGCGGATCTGCGGGCCGGAGAACTCGGTGTTGAGCATGATCGTGCGCGCCCCGACCCGCGCACAGGCATAGTTGGCGATCAGGAACCAGCGGTGGTTGCGCGCCAGGATGGCGACTCCATCCCCGCCTCTGACCCCCTTGGCCAGTAGCCCGTTGGCCACCGCGTTTGCCGCATCGTTGAGTTCGGCGAACGTCATCGTCCCCTCATCGTCGATGATCGCCGTCCGGTGCGGGGTACGCCGGGCATTGAGACCGGGGATCATGCCCACTTCGCCCCAGCGGCGCAGATCGGCCACCATCGCGGCGAGATTCTGCGGGGGCTCCAGCCCGAAGGCACCTGAGGAGATCATCTTCTGGAGGTAGTGCAACTCCGCCGAACCCCGCTCAGCCAGTTGCCCCACCTTGGCCAACGCCTGCGCACGCAGGTCGGAAAGAGGAGACATGGGACAAGCCTATGTGACCCGGGTAACCGCGATGCCCGAACGAGCCCAGCGGGAACATCGGCCGGCCCGACGGACCGACGCCGAGCTGATGACTGCCCCTATGCTGGTGTGGTGGCAACCGTGAGCCGCACTCGTACAGTCGCAGCCCCCGTAACGGCGGTCTGGGATGTCTTGGACGATTTCGGTGCGATCAGCGCCTGGGCCGACAATGTCGATCACTCCTGCATCCTCGAGCACGGCCCGGACGGCCCCGTCGGGACATCGCGCCGGGTGCAGGCGGGGCGCAACACCCTGGTGGAGACGATCACCGAGTATTCGGCCCCGACGGTGCTGGCCTACGACATCGAGGGCCTGCCGCATCGACTGCGCCGGGTGGCCAATCGTTGGACGTTGGCCGCGACCGCGCTCGGCGGGACCAGTGTGACCCTCACCAGCACGGTGGAGATGGGCGCCAACCCCTTCGCCCGGATCGCCGAACACCTGGTGTGCCGAGTAATGGCAGGACAGTCCGACACCATGCTCACAGGAATCGCGAAGAAAGTGGAGACAACACGTGACTGACCGCCCCGACATCGTCATCGTCATGACCGACGAGGAGCGCGCGATCCCGCCCTATGAGTCCCCCGATGTCCTGGACTGGCGGCGGCGCACCCTGTCCGGGCAGCGCTGGTTCGACGAGCACGGCGTCCGCTTCACGCGCCACTACACCGGGTCCCTGGCCTGCGTGCCGAGCCGACCCACCATCTTCACCGGCCAGTACCCGGACTTGCACGGAGTCACCCAGACCGACGGTATCGGCAAGGTCTACGACGACTCCCGGATGCGCTGGTTGCGTCCCGGTGAGGTCCCGACCCTGGGTAACTGGTTCCGGGCTGTCGGCTATGACACCCACTACGACGGCAAGTGGCACATCTCCCATGCCGATCTGACCGATCCGGCCACCGGAGACATCCTGGCCACCAATGACGCCGATGGCGCGGTCGATGAGTCCGCGGTACAGCGCTATCTCGACTCAGACCCGTTGTCGCCGTTCGGGTTCTCCGGCTGGGTCGGACCGGAGCCGCACGGCGCCGGGTTGGCCAACTGCGGGCTGCGCCGGGACCCGCTCATCGCCGCGCGGGTGGTGGCCTGGCTCGAGGACCGCTACGCCCGCCGCCGTACCGGCGACCCGGACGCGCTGCGGCCCTTCCTGCTGGTCGCCAGTTTCGTCAACCCGCACGACATCGTGCTGTTCCCCACCTGGGCGTTGCGCAGCCCGTTGAAGTCTTCGGCGCTGGATCCCCCGCACGTTCCGCCGGCCCCCACCGCCGATGAGGATCTCCGCACCAAGCCGGCCGCGCAGATCGCCTTCCGTGAGGCCTACTACTCCGGTTACGGGCCGGCGGCGGCGATCCAGACGGTCTACGACCGCTTCGCCCAGCGTTACCGCGACCTCTACTACCGGCTGCATGCGGAGGTGGACGCCCCGATCGATCTGGTCCGCCGCGCCGTCACCACCGGTTCGGACAACGCCGTACTGGTGCGCACCTCCGACCACGGAGACCTACTCGGGGCGCACGGCGGGCTGCATCAGAAGTGGTTCAACCTCTACGACGAGGCCACCCGGGTACCGTTCACGATCGCCCGGGTCGGCAGCCGGGCCACCGGACCCCGGGTAGTCGACGCGCCGACCTCACACGTCGATCTGGTGCCGACCCTCCTGGGCGCCGCCGGGGTGGACGTCGACGGCGTCGCCGAGACCCTGCGGGAGTCATTCTCCGAGGTACATCCACTGCCCGGTCGTGACCTCATGCCGGTTGTCGACGGAGCGGCCGACGACAGTAGCCGCGCGGTGTATCTGATGACCCGCGACAACATGCTCGAAGGCGACTCGGGGGCGTCCGGGCTGAGCCGCCAACTCAAACGGACGATCAATCCCCCTGCACCGCTGCGCATCCGGATCCCGGCGCACACCGCCGCGAACTTCGAGGGTCTGGTGGTGCGGGTCGAGGCGACAGTGCCGGGGGGCGGGGGACACTTGTGGAAACTGGTGCGGAGCTTCGACGACCCGTCGACGTGGACCGAACCCGGGGTGCGGCAACTCGCAGCCACCGGCCTGGCCGGCGAGGTGTACCGGACCAACCCACTGGACGACCAGTGGGAACTCTACGACCTCACCGACGACCCGACCGAAGCGGACAACCGGTGGAGCGACCCGGCCCTGCACGAACTTCGCAAACACCTGCGAATGCGACTGAAGGAATCGCGAGCCGAATCGGTTCCGGAGCGCAACAACCCGTGGCCGTATGCCTCACGGGGGTCGCGCACCCCATGATCGCGCGCTGGTCGGGAGTTGACCGCCGTTACCGTGCCGGGATCACCACGGCGAGCGCGTAGACGGTGATGTAGAGATTCATCAGCAACATGATGAAGGCGGGCAGAGCAGCCACCAGCGAGTCCCCGCACCGAATCCGGACGACGACGCCGGCGACCATCAGCAGGGTCAGACCACCCGCGGCGGCGACGGTGAAGTGCGGCAGGAAGTAGCCGAGGATGAGACCGAAGGCTCCGAGCAACTCGAGAACCCCGGTGAATTTCCGGAACCGGCTCAGTCCGAAGCGCTCGAACTCCGCGACCATCGCGTTGGAGACCAACACCGCAAAGCCGTAATACAGAAACAAGAGAACCGACAGAACTTTGCACACCTGGTAGAGCAAATTCATGATGTAGTGATCCGATCAGCGTTCGGGCTCCGACTAGTGCTACACGGCAGTGAAGGTAACCAATGTCAACTTTCGCAGTTTCCACCACGCTCCAGGTCATCGTTGCACTGGGGCTACTGAACGTCTGGCTGGTGCGGGCGCGGACGTCTACCGCGTACCGGGGCGGGTCGGCGCAATCGCTCAAAGAGGAGTTCGCGACCTATGGCCTTCCCGACTGGTCGTTCTATGTGGTCGGCGCGCTCAAGGTCGGCTCCGCGGTGCTGCTGCTCGTCGGCATCTGGGTTCCGGCGCTCATCCGGCCGCCGGCACTGATCGTCGCGGTGTTGATGGTCGGGGCGCTGGCGATGCACGCGAAGGCCAAGGACGCACCGACGAAGTATCTGCCGGCTCTGGCGATGCTGATCATGTGCGTCGCCATCTACGTGTTGCAGTAAGCACGCCCCCGGTGGAGTTGCCGAACCAGCCTCGGCGGCCAGTGCGGCTCCCGTAGGGTTTTGCCATGGCGATTTGGGATTTTTTGTTGGGCGGTTTCGCATCGTCACCGCGGGAAGAACGAGACGACTATCAGGTCGTTGACGTTCCGGGAACATGGACGCGCACCGTCGCCGGGACCTCCGCTTTCGAAGACACGGTGGATTCCCTGCGGTTGGGTCGGGTCAAGGTGACGTTGCGCCTGCAATCGCGAGGCCGGGACGGCGACGGGGTGGCGGCATACATCCGGGAGCAGCAGGTCGGCTGGCTGGCCACCCAGCGGAGCGGCCTCGAAGGGCGCCTCGCCAGCGGGTTCCTCTGGCGCGACCCATGGGTGAGCTGGATTTCCCAATTGGACGCGGCGGGGATCCAGCCGAGATTCCACGGGTTGTTGCGCATGGCGGGCGACCCCGGCAGACGAATCATCAACATCGACGTTCCGGGCCGCAAGGAGCCCCGACTGTCGGCCATCGCTAAGCAACTCATCAGCGCCAAATCGAACGGCGGTTAAGGCGAGTCCCCCGGCCGGGCGAGGGGAACTACAGTCGGGACCTATGACCACCACGGCCGCGCCTCCCAAGAAAGACATCTACACCCCGCTCGAACTCTTCGACATCGACCGGCTGCTCGACCACGAAGAACGCGATATCGCCGCCACGGTCCGCCGATTCGTCGACACCCGGTTGCGCCCGAACATTGCCGACTGGTTCGAATCATCGACACTGCCCGCCGAACTCGCACAAGAGTTCGGCAGGCTCGGCCTGCTGGGCATGCACCTGGACGGCTACGGCTGCGCCGGCACCAGCGCTGTCAGCTACGGGCTGGCCTGTATGGAGCTGGAGGCCGGGGACAGCGGATTTCGCAGCTTCGCCTCGGTGCAGGGATCGCTGTCGATGTTCTCGATCCACCGGTATGGGTCGGAGGAACAGAAACAGCAGTGGCTGCCCCGGCTGGCGGCCGGCGATGCCATCGGCTGTTTCGGCCTGACCGAAGCCGACTTCGGCTCCAACCCCGCCGGGATGCGCACCCGGGCCCGGCGCACGGGGGCCGACTGGGTGATCAACGGCACCAAGATGTGGATCACCAACGGCAACCTCGCCGATATCGCGACCGTGTGGGCGCAGACCGATGATGGCATTCGCGGATTCCTGGTGCCCACCGACACACCGGGTTTCAGCGCCAACGTGATTCACAAGAAACTGTCGTTGCGGGCCTCGGTCACCTCGGAACTGGTACTGGACAACGTGCGACTGCCCGCATCGGCGCAGTTGCCGCACGCGGCCGGCCTCGGCGCCCCGCTGTCGTGCCTGAACGAGGCGCGGTTCGGCATCGTCTTCGGCGCCATGGGTGCGGCCCGGGACAGCCTGGACACCACC
>JAHZJY010000194.1 GCA_022600695.1 Actinomycetes bacterium
CACCGCCTCTATGCGGTATCTCTCCGATCGCATTGGCGAAGGGCTGCTAGTACTCGCCGGCCGTCCTCGGTGAGTTCCATCGGACGTCCACGTTCCGCGCGGCGGAGCAGCTTCATGCCGAGGTCGCGTTCTATCCGGTTGATCTGATTGACCAGCGTGAACTGGTTTAGCCCGATTGTTTCGGCGGCGACAGTGAGTGTGGGGTGCTCTGCCGCGGCCGCGAAGCGCTGCAACCGCTCCCATCCTCCGATTCCGGCAAGTGCTGGCCTGATCAATTCCGGTGCTTCGGCGATCGCGCACTGAGCTCTCAACGTCGCTCGGTGGCTGGGGCCGCCTCTACTCCGCAGCGGAATCGCATGTTTCTTCGCCCAGCGGGCCATGTTCGCCGCACTCATGCCAGCCTCCGCAGCGAGATCAGGGAGTGTTCTGCGGTTGTTGACGTATTGCTCGTAGAGCCAATCCCGGTCGACGGTTGTATGTGATCGTCCACCTGGTTGACGTATCGGGAGGCCGTAATCGCGGGCGAGACACGAGATGGTTGGCCGGCTGACGTCGACGGTGGCAGCAATATCTCTGAGCGACATCTGTTCACGCTCATAGAGATCGGCTAGACGTTTCTTCGGCAGAGCGGCTTTGGCGATCGCGTATGCGCGGTTGTAGGGCGTCGGCAAGGGTGCTCCGGGCTGCGGGTCCGGCTTGGGCGAGGGGTGGATCTCGAGAAGGTGGCGCAGGGTGTCGAGGCTGGTGTTTAACCGCTTGGCCGCAGCGCCGAGCCCGATCTTGTTGATCGCGATGATTCGGTGGAGTTCGGGGATTTCGACGGCGGCGGGGTTGGGTCCGGGTAGATCGAGGCCGTCGAGGACCCCCTCTGGGGGTTGCCATGTCACGGGTTCGTCGTCGATGCCCTGGTCGGCCAGGAACTGGTGCGCGTGTTCGTGCAGGGCGTATGCGAGTTCGGGTGTGAGGTGGCGAGGGAAGTCGGCGGTCTTTGTCCGAAAGGCGCTGTCGTCCGGAGCCCATGAGGCTGTGCGGGCGGGTTGCCCGCTGATGCGTTCGAAAAGAAAGGCCCGGGCGATCTTCGCCCGGGCTGCTCCTGGGCCCGGGGTGGCGGTGTCGCGGCAGATCTGCGCCCAGATCGTGTCCGGCAGCAGCATGGCGTAGTCGGTTCGCCGGCGGCGCTGGTAGTCGATCGGGGTGCCGTTGTTAGCCAGGTAGTCGGCCATCCGGAGCAGGGCGGCGCGGATGCCGTGCCATCGGTCGTTGTTTCCCAGCAGTTGCAGGACGCGGGAAAGGGCGTGGCCCTCAAGGGGGCTGTCGGTCAGGCGGGCGGCGTCCTCGAGGCTTAATCGGTTATTGACGAGCAGAAGAATCGCCGACAACGCTGGACGCAGCTGCCATTGGTGGCAGTTGGGAATGGACAGCCGCAGCGACCAGTCCGGCCAGAGCATGGTCGGAACGTGGTGGCGACTTCGGGACTCTGATGCCGCGTTCGTTGATAACGGGTAGCTCGGCAGGGCGGAGCCGATGCGGTAACGCAACTGGTCGCCGGGCTTGAGAAGTGGTCCCAGGGCAGCGAGTTGGACTCCGGTCAACACCGGGGAGGTGTTCTTTGCCCACCCGATGTTGGTGGCGCTGACTTGTAGTCCGCGCTGGCGCGACGTCGTGACCATCCACCGAAGTGCCTCGCCCGCGACATCAATGTCGTTGTGGTTTAGGGCGTTCAACGCGGCGACGACGCCGACCGCGGCGGTGGTCGCTTGTGCCGGCGCGGCAAGGCCTGGTTTGGTGGTCGCCCGCGCAATCTCGGCTCGGGAGTCCTCGTGCCGGTTGACGTGGTAGGCGGCCAAGAGATCGGCGGGGACGACGGCGTTGAGATCCTCGGCCGTTGCGTAGGCCAGCGCGCGGCCGGCGATGGCCCGAATATCGGCCAGGACGTTGAACCGCGGCTGCGGCATCACTCGGTACACACCCAGCGTGATGGTTTCGGTGTTCAGGATGGCGTTGACGATCTGCTGGGCACGGATGGCGGGGTGCTCGGGGTCAAACACCTCGACGTCGGTGGCGGTCAGATCGGCGCCGCAGCGAGCTGGACTGCGTCCGGTGGCCTCGGCGGCGGGATGGGCGCAAGACCCTGGGTTGGGAATGAGGTCACCGACGTGGGCGCGGCGACGCTGGACGGCGCCGCAGTGCGGGCAGGCGTCGGCGAGCAGGCAGTGGTGTTCGGTACAAGCGAATGTCCAGCCCAGCCGCCACCCGAGCTGCCACCGTCCACCGGTTTCTTTCAGGCAGGTCGGGCAATAGCGGGATCCGCGGGCGCCTCCCCACGGGAAAGCCCGGCTCAACGTGCGGGTCTCGTTGTTGATTTTCACTGCCCTGCCCGCCCAATTCGCCAGAGTCATCGTGTCCAGCACTCGGCCGGTGAGCCCGGTGGCGGCGCTGATCGTCGTTGCCTCAGCGCTGCTCAACTGGACGATCCAGCCATGGGTGGCAGTTCCGTGGTAGGGGTTGAGACCCACCGCGCTCAGCAGGTCGCCGAAGGCGGTGGCGTTGCGATGGGCCAGAGCCTCCAGCCATGAGTCCAGGGCCTCGCCCGCGACGGGTGGCAGGCGGATCGGCAGGGTCCTGACGGCGGTCATCCGGCCCTGCTGAGCCGGGTCGTCAATCGCCCCGATTCGAAAGCGGTCTGCAGTTCTTGGCGGCCTTTCTCCGATGCCGCATCGTTCTTCACCAGATCCAGCAACTCCCGGGACAGGTTCTCGGCTCCGGTCCTCACGGCTCGCTGGCAACCCCGGTTGATCAGCGTCATCAATGAGCCGATGTGCCCTGTGCTGCGGGCGAAGAGGTAGTCCGACAGGTCATCGGCGAGCATGCCGGGTTGTTTGTCGACCAGCACAATCCGCTTCTCCAACGCCAGCAGCAGTTGACGCCATTCGCGCCGGCCCTCGTCGGTGTTGATGACGAACGGTTGCACATCGAGCTTGGTGGTGCGGCGTCCGGTTTGGGCGATCACCGCATCTTCGTAGGAATGCCCTTCG
>JAHZJY010000195.1 GCA_022600695.1 Actinomycetes bacterium
GCGGGCAGGACACGACAAGAACAGCCTTCAGTCAAACCACTTCCCGGAGGGAATCCCGTGGCACAGGACGTGCTGACCGATCTCAACAAGGTCCGCAATATCGGCATCATGGCGCATATCGACGCCGGCAAGACCACGACGACCGAGCGGATCCTCTACTACACCGGTATCAGCTACAAGATCGGTGAGGTGCACGACGGCGCCGCCACGATGGACTGGATGGAGCAGGAGCAGGAGCGCGGCATCACCATCACCTCCGCGGCCACCACCTGCTTCTGGAACGACAACCAGATCAACATCATCGACACCCCCGGTCACGTGGACTTCACCGTCGAGGTGGAGCGGTCGCTGCGGGTGCTCGACGGCGCGGTCGCGGTCTTCGACGGCAAGGAGGGCGTGGAGCCGCAGTCCGAGCAGGTCTGGCGGCAGGCCGACAAATACGACGTGCCGCGCATCTGTTTCGTCAACAAGATGGACAAGATCGGCGCGGACTTCTACTTCTCGGTGCGCACCATGGAGGAGCGCCTCGGCGCCAACGTGATCCCGATCCAGCTGCCGATCGGCGCCGAAAGCGGCTTCGAGGGCGTCGTCGACCTGGTCGAGATGACGGCGAAGGTCTGGAGTGGTGAGACCAAGCTCGGTGAGAAGTACGACGTCGTCGAGATCCCGGCCGACCTGCGGGAGAAGGCCGACGAGTACCGCACCAAGCTGCTCGAGGCGGTCGCGGAGACCGACGAGGCGTTGCTGGAGAAGTACTTCGGCGGCGAGGAACTCACCGTCGACGAGATCAAGGGTGCGATCCGCAAGCTGACCATCAGCTCCGCGGCCTACCCGGTGCTGTGCGGCAGCGCGTTCAAGAACAAGGGTGTGCAGCCCATGCTGGACGCTGTCATCGACTACCTGCCCTCGCCGCTGGACGTGGCGGCCGCCGTCGGCCACGCGCCGGGCAAGGAGGACGTCGAGGTCATCCGCAAGCCGTCGGTGGACGAGCCGTTCTCCGCGCTGGCCTTCAAGGTGGCCACCCACCCGTTCTTCGGCAAGCTCACCTATGTCCGGGTGTACTCGGGCAAGGTCGACTCCGGTTCGCAGGTGATCAACTCCACCAAAGGCAAGAAGGAGCGTCTGGGCAAGCTCTTCCAGATGCACTCCAACAAGGAGAACCCGGTGGAGAGCGCCTCGGCGGGCCACATCTACGCGGTGATCGGCCTGAAGGACACCACCACCGGCGACACCCTGTGCGACCCGAACAACCAGGTCGTGCTGGAGTCGATGACCTTCCCGGACCCGGTCATCGAGGTTGCCATCGAGCCCAAGACCAAGAGCGACCAGGAGAAGCTGAGCCTGGCGATCCAGAAACTCGCCGAAGAGGATCCGACCTTCAAGGTCCACCAGGACAGCGAGACCGGCCAGACCGTGATCGGCGGGATGGGCGAGTTGCACCTGGACATCCTGGTCGACCGGATGCGCCGGGAGTTCAAGGTCGAGGCCAATGTCGGCAAGCCGCAGGTGGCGTACAAGGAGACCATCAAGCGCGCGGTCGAGAAGGTCGACTTCACCCACAAGAAGCAGACCGGCGGCTCCGGTCAGTTCGCGAAGGTCCTCATCGCCCTCGAACCGTTCAGCGGTGAGGACGGCGCGACCTACGAGTTCGAGAACAAGGTCACCGGCGGGCGTATCCCGCGCGAGTACATCCCGTCGGTGGATGCCGGCGCCCAGGACGCCATGCAGTACGGCGTGCTGGCCGGCTACCCGCTGGTGAACGTCAAGGTGGTTCTGCTCGACGGCGCCTACCATGACGTCGACTCGTCTGAGATGGCCTTCAAGATCGCCGGCTCGCAGGCACTGAAAAAGGCTGCAGCACAGGCGCAGCCGGTCATCCTCGAGCCGCTCATGGCTGTCGAGGTCATCACGCCCGAGGATTACATGGGCGAGGTGATCGGCGACCTGAACTCCCGCCGTGGTCACATCCAGGCCATGGAGGAGCGCAGCGGTGCGCGTGTCGTCAAGGCGCAGGTGCCGCTGTCGGAGATGTTCGGCTACGTCGGCGACCTCCGGTCGAAGACCCAGGGCCGGGCCAACTACTCCATGGTGTTCGACTCGTACGCTGAAGTTCCGGCGAACGTGTCGAAGGAGATCATCGCTAAAGCGACGGGCGCCTAGATTTCTCGAGGGGTTCACCGCCACAGCGGGGCAACACAACCGAATACAACAACACTGCTTTAACCAAAGCACCAACAAGTCCAGGAGGACACAGAAGTGGCGAAGGCGAAGTTCGAGCGGACGAAGCCGCACGTCAACATCGGGACCATCGGTCACGTTGACCACGGCAAAACCACGCTGACCGCGGCTATCACCAAGGTTCTGCACGACAAATACCCCGATTTGAACGAGTCGCGTGCATTCGACCAGATCGACAATGCGCCCGAAGAGCGTCAGCGCGGTATCACCATCAACATCTCCCACGTGGAGTACCAGACCGACAAGCGTCACTACGCACACGTCGACGCCCCCGGTCACGCTGACTACATCAAGAACATGATCACCGGTGCCGCCCAGATGGACGGCGCGATCCTGGTGGTCGCCGCCACCGACGGCCCGATGCCGCAGACCCGCGAGCACGTGCTGCTGGCCCGTCAGGTCGGCGTCCCCTACATCCTGGTGGCGCTGAACAAGTCCGACATGGTCGACGACGAGGAGCTGCTCGAGCTCGTCGAGCTCGAGGTCCGCGAGCTGCTGGCCGCCCAGGAGTTCGATGAGGACGCCCCGGTGATCCGGGTGTCGGCGCTGAAGGCCCTCGAGGGCGACCCGAAGTGGGTCAAGAGCGTCGAGGATCTGATGGAGGCTGTCGACGAGTCCATCCCGGACCCGGTTCGCGAAACCGAGAAGCCGTTCCTGATGCCGGTCGAGGATGTCTTCACGATCACCGGTCGCGGCACCGTCGTGACCGGCCGCGTCGAGCGTGGCGTGGTCAACGTCAACGAAGAGGTCGAGATCGTCGGCATCCGGCCGACCGTCACCAAGACCACGGTCACCGGCGTCGAGATGTTCCGCAAGCTGCTCGACCAGGGTCAGGCCGGCGATAACGTCGGTCTGCTGGTCCGCGGTATCAAGCGCGAGGACGTCGAACGCGGCCAGGTCGTCGTGAAGCCCGGCACCACCACCCCGCACACCGAGTTCGAGGGCAGCGTGTACATCCTGTCCAAGGACGAGGGCGGGCGGCATACGCCGTTCTTCAACAACTACCGTCCGCAGTTCTACTTCCGCACCACCGACGTGACCGGCGTGGTCACGCTTCCGGAGGGTACGGAGATGGTCATGCCGGGCGACAACACCGATATCTCGGTGAAGTTGATCCAGCCGGTCGCCATGGACGAGGGCCTGCGGTTTGCGATCCGCGAGGGCGGTCGTACCGTCGGCGCCGGTCGGGTTACCAAGATCGTCGCCTAGTCCATTTGGGGTCCATTTGGGGCCCATCTGAGCTGCACGGAAGCGGCACCCGCCGATCAGGCGGGTGCCGCTTTCGCTTTGCCTGGCCACGGCACAGACGCGTAGAATCGGGGTTTGCGGCACCGTTCGCGCGTAACGAGAGAGGCTCCAATGGACACCGACGGCACTGATGTGACCGACCCGGTTGACGAGGAGCCCGCTGTCGCGCCGGTGCCGTGGTTCCGGCGGCCCGCGGCCAAGGTGGGCGGTATCGCGGCGGCCCTGCTGCTGGCCCTGACCGGCGGGCTGGTCTGGATGTTCGCCGGCGACGAGCCCCCGCCGACCACCGCCCTGAAGCCCATCGCCCCGTCGGCTCCGGCCCCGGAGTTTGACGAACCGGAGTCAGCGGACTCGGATGGCGGCCTGGACTTCCTCGGTGGCCTCGATGGTCTCGGCGGCTCCTCCGGGCTGTCCAGTACGGGCGCGGTCTCCTCCACCCCCTCCTCCACCGACACGAACGTGTTCGCCACCCCGATCGGGTCAGGGGCCCCGGCCGCGCTGCCGGCCTTCGAACTGCCCCCGGCGCCGGCCTTCGAGGCGCCGCCGCCGCAAGACTGGGCTGCGCTCCTGCAGCCGTTCATCGAATCCCAGCAGGAGGCGGTCGCGGCCGGGCTGACCGGTGCCATCGCCGGACCGGTGGTCGGCGGCGTGTGGGGGACCGCCAACACCGCCGCGATCATCCTGGGTGATCTGATCCTGTTCGCCGCCGCGAACAACAACGGCGGGGCGCTGTTGAACCAACTGCAGGCGGTACTGCCGGCCGTGGCCGTTCCGGGCGCGGCGGCGACCCTGGGCGCACCGGACTTCTCCGGGCTGACGGCGGCGTTCGCCGCTGCGGCGGCCACCCCCCCGATCGGGGTACCGCCCCTGCCGGAGCTTCCCCCGCTGCCGCCGCCGCCGGCCGGTCTGCCCACCCCCGAACAGTTGGCCGGTGGCCTGGCCGCGTTGCCGGCCCCGGGGCTGCCGCCGCCACCGCAGATCGGCCTGCCCACCCCGGAGCAGGTGGCGGCCGGGCTGTTCGTGCTGCCCGCGCTGCCGGCGATCGGTCTTCCGGCTCTGCCGCCGCCGCCACCGATCGGACTGCCGGCTCTGCCGCCGCCGCCACCGATCGGACTGCCGTCCTTCGGTCTACCGACGATCGGTCTGCCGAGCATCACCAGGCTGCTCGGCCTGCCGTTCTGATCGAGCCGGTATCCGGCCCGCAGCCAACCGGATGGCCTGCGCTAGCCTGACCCGGGGGTTGGCGGA
>JAHZJY010000196.1 GCA_022600695.1 Actinomycetes bacterium
ACATCGGTTTCAGCCATGGGTAACTTTGTATCACTGTTGCCATTCATGTAACCGGATTCGCAACTACAGTCGCGCGAACTGGTCCTTACCGCGATCGAATTCCGCCAGCATCCCGGCCGTCAACGTGGGCCTGATCTCACCGATCGCCATCAGGTAGTCATCGGTGGCCGCCGGGCGCCCACCGCCGTCGCGCATCTCCCGCTCGAAAGCCGCCTGCGCGCCCTTACGGGCGGCGAACTCGATATCGGCCGGGGTGAACAACTCAGACGCGGTCACCAGCTGTTCGACGTCGATCCCGGCGTTCGTAGTGCCCAGGTAGCGCTCCCAGACGGCCCGGCGGGCGGGTTGGTCCGGCGGGCCGACCGGTATCACGTAGTCGAAGCGCCCGGGCCGCAGGAATGCCGAGTCCAGGGAGTGCACGGCGTTGGTGGCACACACCAGAAGTCTGCTGTCGTGCTGCCGGAACGCCGGAATCAGCTTCAACAACTCGTTGGTCACGCCCAGTTCGGCGGTCGAGGCCCCGGCGCGGGCGGTGGCGATCTCCTCCACCTCGTCGATGAACAGCACCAGTTCATCGAGTTCGGCCAGGTCGGCGAAGGCCTCCCGAAGTGAAGCCGCCAGGCCGCCGGTCCCGGTCGCCGCCAACCGGGACGGGAACAACTCGACGAAGGGCCAGCCGAGCCGCGAGGAGATGGCCTTGGCGAAGCTGGTCTTGCCGGTTCCCGGCGGACCGAACAGGATCACCGCCTTGGGTGGGCTCACGCCGTAGCGTTCGGCGATGTCGGGATGAGCCAGCGGGTCGACGATGCGCCGCTCGATGATCTGCTTCTCGCATTCCATCCCGGCCAGGTCACCCCAGAGTCCGGGCGGCACCATGTGCCCGCCGAGCTCATCGAGCAGATTGGCCTGGTCCGGACCGAGATGTTCGAGCAGTTCGTAGTAGACCAGCCCATCGCGGCGGGCGTAGGCAGAGTTCTCCAGCGCCGCAGCGCCGGTGGCGCCTTCGGGCAGCATCGCGCAGATCCGGCGCACACCCTGGCTGCGCAGCCGCCGCTCAAGGTCGGCCAGCAGCGCCGACCCCACACCTCGGCCTCGCCAGCGTGCCGCGATGGCGAGCAGCAGGATCCAGGCCCGCTCCCCCTGCGTCTGGGCCACCGCCATGCCGACAACATCGTCACCGACCTCGGCCACCACCGCCGACTCGCCGGCGCGGGCGGCCGCCATCACCTCGGCCACGCTGAACACCGGTTCGGCCGCACCGGGTCCACGGCTCTCGTCCCATACGCCGATGGCCTGGTCGAGGTCTTCGTCGTGGTAGTCCCGCAGGCGCCACACCGGCATTGGCCCACCTCCTCAGGTATTCCCTGGAGCCTGCCCGACGGATACGTTCGGGTATGCCCTCAGCCGGTGGATATCGGCAGGGGAACCGCCGCGGCCCCGGGAGGCAGTTTATGCGCGCAACCGCCGTACGGGAGCGCGAATAGCTGCGGTACCGACACCGGGTGTCGAGAGACCCGGCCCCGATTTCAGGGGCCGGGCCTCTCCGAATCGGGTCTGTGGTGACGCCCTAGGCGTACCGGGCGCGGCTGGGACTCACTGTTCCCGCGGCGACGAGTTTCCAAACACGGCCCGGTGGCCGGTCCGCCGCCCACGGGGTTTACCGTTCCGGCAACAGCGGTCTGCCGATTAGGGGACACCGAATGGACGTGACGTGGTCGCGCAGGGACCTGGAGTTTCGCGATGAGGTGCGAGCCTTCCTGGACGAGAAGCTCACCCCGGAGCTACGCCACGCCGGACACCTGATGACCAGCGTCTACGCCGACCACGATGCCAGCATGGCCTGGCAGGCGATCCTGCACGAGCGGGGATGGGCGGCCCCGGCCTGGCCGGTCGAGTACGGCGGGTGCGACTGGACGCTGACCCAGCACTACATCTTCAGCCGGGAATCCACCCTCGCCGGTGCCCCCACGCTGTCCCCGATGGGAATCCTGATGGTCGCCCACGCCATCATCGCCTTCGGTACAACCGAACAGAAGTGCTACTTCCTGCCGCGCATCCTCACCGGGGAGGTGTTCTTCTGCCAGGGCTACTCCGAACCGGAAGCCGGTTCGGACCTCGCCGCGCTGTCGATGGCGGCGATCGATGACGGTGACGACCTGGTGTGCACCGGCAGCAAGATCTGGACCACCCACGCGATGGAGGCGAACTGGATATTCGCCCTGGTGCGCACGACTCGCGCGGCCAAGCGCCAGCAGGGCATCACCTTCGTGCTCATCGATATGACGACACCGGGTATCGAGATCCGCCCACTGGTGATGACATCCGGCGAGGAAATCCAGACCCAGATCTTCTTCGACGCGGTCAGAGTGCCGAAATCAGGAGTCGTCGGCCGGATCGACGACGGTTGGACGGTGGCCAAGTACCTGCTGGAGTTCGAGCGGGGCGGGGGGGCGGCCGCACCGGCCTTACAGGTGATGGCCGGGTCCATCGCCCGCGCCGCGCATCGGCAACCGGGCCCGGCCGGCGGAAAGCTGATCGACGATCCGGCCTTCGCCGGCAGACTCGCCGATGCCCGGATGCGCACCGAGGTGCTGGAGATTCTGGAATACCGGGTGCTGGCAACCGTCGCGGAGGGCCGCAATCCCGGCGCGGCGTCGTCGATGCTGAAGATTCTGTCGACCGAACTCAGCCAGACCATCACCGAACTGGCGATGGCCGCGGCCGGCCCGCGCGGACGGGTGTACCAACCGCATGGCGCAAGGCCCGGCGGCCCGGTGGCGGATTTCACCCCACCGACCGACGGCTATGTCAGCGGCGAGCCCTGGCAGGCGGTGGCACCGCTGCGGTATTTCAACGACCGAGCCGGTTCGATCTACGCCGGCAGCAACGAGATTCAGCGCAATATCCTGGCCAAAGCCGCCCTGGGGCTGTAGGCGCCATGGACTTCAATCTCGGCAGGGAGCAGGAATTACTCCGCGACGGTCTGAACAAGTTCCTCGCCGCGCGCTACGACCTGGAAACCAGCCGGGCAGCGGCCAAGACCGGTTGCGGCTGGCAACCCGGGATCTGGCGAGGCTTCGCCGGGGAACTGGGCATCCTCGGCGCGCCCCTGCCGGAGTCCGCCGGCGGCAGCGGTGGCGGACCGGTCGAGACGATGATCATCGCTGAGGAGATGGGCCGCGCGTTGGTGATCGAACCGTTCATCGACACGGTGGTGGTGGCGGGTGGCCTGCTGGCCCGGTCCGACGGTGCCGTCGCGGCCCCGGTACTGGCGAAGATCGCCGACGGGTCGGCCGTCGTCGCGCTGGCGGTCACCGAGGCCGTCAGCGGCGATCACTGGGAAGGCCTGTCCACCAGTGCCGTTCGCGACGGTGGGCACTGGGTTCTCGACGGATCCAAGATCGTGGTGAGCAGCGCTCCGTTGGCGACACATCTCATGATCGCGGCCCGAACCGCGGGCGAAAGCGGTCAAGAACAGGGCATTTCGCTCTTTCTGACCGAGTTCGACGCCGGCGCTCCCCCGCCTGGGCTGGAAGCGCACAGCTACCGAACCGTCGACGACCGCCGCGCCGCCGACCTGAGCTTCGACGGCGTCCGCCTGCCCGCCGACGCCCTACTCGAACGGGACTGCTGGCCCTCGCTGGCCCGGGCCCGCGACGAGGGGGCGGCCGCGGTGTGCGCCGAAGCGGTGGGCGCCATGCGCACCGTGCTCGACCACACCGTCGACTACTGCAAACAACGCCGGCAGTTCGGTCAGCCGATCGGGACATTTCAGGTGCTGCAGCACCGGATGGTCGATATGTACCTGGAGCTCGAGCAGGCGGTGTCGGCGGTTTATCTGGCCGTGCTGAACATCGATGCCGAACCGGACCTGCGAGCCCGGACGGTGTCAGCGGCCAAGGCCACCATCGGGCGGGCGGCCCGCTTCGTAGGGCAGAACGCCGTGCAGCTGCACGGCGGGATGGGCATGACCGAGGAACTGGCGATCGGTCACTTCTTCAAGCGGCTCACCGCACTGCAGTACGAGTTCGGCTCGACCGATTTCCACCGGGCGCGTTACGCACGGCTGACCCGGTGACCGGCGGACCTGGCCCGCCGGCCCCATCGGAACAGCGGTGCGCCGCCGAACGTTGACTGAGAATCATCGAAGACAGGGAGTTGACATGCTCAACAAGATCGCCGGCGCGCTCGGCCAGGCCGCCGACGCGGCCGGAACCATCGTCGGAATCCGGCACGGCACCGAAGAACCGGCCTTCACCGTCGAGCAGCGAGTCGGCAATGTCGAGATCAGGCGATACGGGTCCCGGATCGCAGCGGAGACCACCATCGACGCCGACGAGGAAGCCGCCCGCAGCGAGGGCTTCCGGCGACTGGCCCGCTACATCTTCGGCGGCAACAAAAGCAAGACCAAGGTCGCGATGACCGCTCCGGTGGCCCAGCAGCAGAGCGAGAAAATCGCGATGACCGCACCCGTCGCCACCCGACGCGGATCCGGCGGCGAGTGGGTGATTCGCTTCTACATGCCCTCCGAATACACCCTGGACACCCTGCCCACCCCCGGTGACGAACGGGTCAGGCTGGTCAATGTTCCTGCCGAGCGGGTGGCGGTGCTCGGCTTTTCCGGCATTCCCAGCCCCGGGGCGGTCGCGACGAAAACCGATGAGCTGATGGCGGCGGTCCGCGCCAATTCCCTTGCACCCGAGGCTGACCCGGTCAGCTGGTTCTACGACCCGCCCTGGACGATTCCGTTCCGCCGGCGCAACGAGGTGGCGGTCAGTCTGGGAGTCGACGACTAGGGAGCCGAGTCGGCAGCCGGGGCGGGCTGCACTCCGGGGTCGGCGGCCGGTGGCACCTGGCCCCGCTGTCCCGGTTGCGGTGAGGTTCCCGGCGCCACGGAGCTCATCGGCCGCTGGGCGAGCAGCAGCAGTGCATCGCTCATCGTCACGTCCTCGGCGCGGACCGCCTGCCAGACATCGCGCAGGTAGCCCAGAGTCCGCCGCTCCGGAGCGGTCTGGGTGGTGCCCGGCGGCAGGTTGTCCGGGCTCGGCAGGTGTGGCACCCCCACCGCAACCGAGGCGGCCGCCGACGAGGCCACCGCCTCTTCCGGGGCCGCCGCGGGGTCGGCGGCAACCAGCACCGCCGGATCAGCGGGCACCGCCGGATCGGCCGCCGCCACCGGAGCCGTCAACGCCCCCAGCGCCACACCCAGCACACCCACGGTCACTCGGACCGAGCACTTACCGTCCACCGTTCACCTCCGCACCGATGGGGCCTCCAGCAGGTAGATCCGATGGCGGGCCGATTTCGTTACAGACCCGACAAACCGCGGTCCGGATACCGGGAGCGGACAGGGATAATGTCGGGATGCGATGCGTTGTGGTGACCGCCGTGCTCGCGCTGGGCCTCCCGTCGACGGCTGTCGCGACACCCGATGCGGGCGTGCCCCCGGTAAGCCCCCAGGCCGCCGCTGCCGGACTGATCGACGTGCGCACGGTGGTGCCTGACGCGATCGTCGACCTGCGCTATGCCGGGGCGGACAACTTCCTGGGGATGGCGGTGTATCCGCCCGACGCCCGCTGCCTGGTGCATCAGTCGATGGGGTCGGGGCTGGCCACCGCCGCGTCCGCCCTGCGGGCCAAGGGACTGACGCTGGTGTTCTGGGACTGCTACCGCCCGCACGAGGTGCAGGTTCAGATGTTCGAGGTGGTGCCCGACCCCACGTGGGTGGCCCGGCCCGGTGAGTATGCGCGCAGCCATGAAGCCGGTCGGTCCGTCGACGTGACGATGGCCAGCGACGGCGCGCCGGTGGATATGGGAACCGACTTCGACAACTTCACCCCACTGGCGCAGTCGTACGCCACCGAGGGGCTGAACTCGCAGCAGCAGGCCAACCGCGCGGTGTTGCGCAACGCGATGGCCACCGGCGGGATAGTGCCCTACACCGGCGAGTGGTGGCACTTCGACGGCCCCGGCGCCGGCCGGCCCCGCCCGTTCCTGGACGCACCGGTCAACTAGCGCTGCCGCTCTTGAGCCGAGGGCGACGGTGCGTCACACGCACGCCGCGCCGGGGTGTCGGTTTACCGAGACGCACATTCGCCCGTTTTGCTTGGGCCGTTCGCGGGTAGTGTGACGATGCCTGCCTTGTCCGCAGGCGGGGGGAAATCATGCGCTACATGCATTCGGCCCTGATCGCTGTGCTTGCCGTCGCCCTCACCGTGGTCCTGACGGTGCCCGCAACGATCCGTGCGGCGATCGACCTGGCGGCAACCGCGCTGTACCTGGGTGGCACTGATCATCCGCTGAGCATCCCGGAGGACACCACCGCCTACATCGCCGGCTATGTCGACTGGGCCTACAACGACTTGGTCGCGCCCTCGGGCCTGTGTACCGGCGGTGATCCGGGCTGCTCCCCGGTGGCCGTTCGCACCCCGGCGCAGTTCTGGCCCGTCACCGGTTTGGGCGACAAGAGCTATGACGAGTCGGTCGCACTGGGATTGGCCAACCTCCGGAACTGCCTGCGCGGTGTCGCCTGCACCGTGACCGATCCGCCCTTCACCACCACGGTGTCGCGCCCGTTGACCGACACCTCCTACACGGTGTTCAGCTATTCGCAGAGCGGCGCGATCGCCGGCATGATGAAGAGCGACCTGATTGCACACCCGCCTACGGGCACGGTCGGCTTTGTGTTCGATTCCAACCCCAACCGCCCCAACGGCGGCATCCTGGAACGCTTTGTGGGGGTTCACATTCCGATCCTCGGGGTGAGCTTCAACGGCGCCACCGTCACCAACTCGCCGCAGCCGACACCTTTGACCACGATTGACTTCGCTCATCAATACGATCCGGTGGCCGACTTCCCGACAAATCCGCTTAATTTACTCTCAGTCGCCAACGTCCTGCTGGGCTTCGTCTACGAACATCCCGAGGGAGAAAGCCAGCTACCCGAACTGCAAGGCCAGTATCAGGATTCGACGTATTACCTTTTCCCGACGGCGACACTGCCGTTGGTGAGCCCCGTGACAATCGTGCCGTACCTCGGTCCGTTGCTCGCGACGGTCGTCGACCCTCCACTGCGGGTCCTGGTGGAAACGGGATACGACCGCACCATCAACCCCGGTACGCCGACCCCGGCGAAGTTCCTGTACTTCCCCAACTTGATCAGAACGGCGATCAATTTTCTGGCGGCGATCCCCATCGGCTGGGACAACGGAATCGCCTACCTCACCGGCGATCCGACGAATCGGCCCTTCCATACCATCCCACCGGGCCCGTACGGGGTGGGCGGACCACCGGTCAACACCGGCGCCATCGACCCCTATGGGCCGCCCACACCCGCCGAGATGGTCGCCCCGCCACCCGTCGTCAGCGATTCCACATCGATACCCGCGGCACGGGCGACCGCGGCCAGGCCAATCACGGCACCGCCCCAATCTCCCCCCGAAACCGTGACGATCACGGCGGTTGAAGTCGGGGAGCCCGCGACACCGCGTCGCGACCAGCGCGCCGGGCGAGTGGTCGGACCGGATCAGGCCCGGGCTGCTCCCGCCGCCGAAACCGAGCGCGCCGTGGTGCTGAATCGCAGGGCCGGATCCTCGACTGGACCTTTGCGCAACCGGGCGTAGTCCGACCAGTAGTCCATCTCGATGGTCCATGGCCCCCGGTCGCCCTGCTGCGGGAACGAGCCCACCGACCGCAGCACATAACCGGCGCTGAAGTCCAGCATCGGACGCCTGCCGAGCATCGGATCATCGGCGACCGGCGTGACGCTGGTGTAGCCGTGCTGATCCATGTAGCCCAGCAGCCGACACAGGTGCTCGCAGACCAGATCGACCTTCAAGGTCCAGGACGAGTTGGTGTACCCGAACGAGAACGCCATATTGGGAATCCCCGACAGCATGAAGCTCTTGTAGACGAGGCAATCGTGCGGGTCCTGGACCTTGCCGTCGACGGACACTTCGATACCGCCGAACAACTGGAGGTTGAGTCCGGTTGCGGTGATGATGATGTCGGCGTCGAGTTCCCGTCCGGAGGCCAGCAGAACACCGGTCTTGGTGAAGCGGTCAATCTTGTCGGTCACCACCGAGGCCTTACCGCGCCCGATGACCTTGAACAGATCGGCGTCGGGAACGGCACACAAACGCTGGTCCCACGGGTTGTACTTCGGGTTGAAATGGGTGTCCACCTCGTAGCCCTCCGGCAGTACCTTGGCATTGATTCCGCGGATGAGGCGCCGGGCCAGCTTGGGCTGTTTCTGGCACAGCGCGTAGATGAATCGTTGCTTACCGATGTTGAATCGTCGGGCTGCCGCGTACGCCGCCTTGGCGGGCAACACTTTCCGTAGACCGTTGGCGATCGGATCCTTACGCGGCAACGGCATCACGTAGGACGGCGAACGCTGCAACATGGTGATGTGCCCGGCATCCTCGGCCATCGCCGGAATGAGCGTGACCGCCGTGGCACCGCTACCGATGACGACGACCTCTTTGTCCTTGTAGTCGAGGTCCTCCGGCCACAATTGCGGATGCACGATCGTGCCCTCGAAGTCCTGCCGACCGTCCCAGTGCGGTGTGTATCCGCCCGCGTAGTCGTAGTACCCGGTCGCCCCGAACAGCCAGCCGCAGGTGACCTCCCACTGCGTGCCATCGCGCTCCAGCGTCACCGTCCAGTGCCCGGCCTCGGTCGAGAAGTCGGCCCGGATGACCTTGTGCTGGAAATAGATCCGCTCGTCCAGACCGTCCGCCTCGACGACCTCGTGCAGGTAGTCGAGGATCTCGTGGGCGTCGGCGATGGCGTTGTCGGACGTCCAGGGCTTGAACTCATAACCGAAGGTGTGCAGATCGGAGTCCGACCGGATACCCGGGTAACGGAACAGGTCCCAGGTCCCACCGATGGCATCCCGGTTGTCGACGAGAGCGAAGGTGTGGCCGGGCAGCATCGTGGCCAGATAGTGCCCCAGGCCGATCCCGGAGATGCCGGCACCGACGATGAGCACATCGACGTGCCCGGTCAGTGGCTGCTTGGGGCGGGCCTGTTCGAGCGAGGCGACGGACATGAGGACTCCCGGGTAGGCGCTGGGACTATAACGTGACTAATGTTATATTTTTACGGACCGCTGTCAAGGTCCCTGAATAATCCGCCTGGGAGGAACAAGCGCCATGACCGTCACTCCTGTCCAGCGACGCGCGCCCGTGCAGGCACGCAGCCGGCAGACGGTCACCCGGATCCTCGATGCCGCCGCGGCCATCGCCGACGAACAGGGTGTCGACGCCGCCACCACCCGGGCGATCGCTGATCGCGCCGGGGTGTCCACACCGTCGCTGTACCGGTTCTTCGCCGACCGCGAGGCGATCCTCGACGAACTGCTCGAACAACATTGCGCCGCACTCGACGCCCGCTGCGTGGAGGCCGAACAGACCTGGGCCACCACCTCTGTGGCCGACCTGCTGAACAACGAGATCGACCTGCATGTCCACTATTACCGGAGATACCCGAGTTCGGCCCGGCTGTGGATGGGTGGACGCACCTCCCCCACCGTCACCAGACACGTCCACGCCCGCATGCAGTCCTTGGCCGACAGACTGCACACCATTCTGGTCGACGCCGGGCTGATCCCCGCCGACACCGATCCCCGCGCCATGCTGGTCGCCGTCGAGATGGCCGACCGCGTGCTGGAACTCTCTTTCCGCGACCCGCCGGGCTCGGCTGCCGACTTCGACGAGGAAATCCTCGCGCTCGGCCGTCGCGCGCTCACCGCCTTCGGCCGTGACCTCGCCGGGGACCTCTCCCCGGCCCCTTCCCGGCCCGTCCCCAACTGACCGGCATCAGCACCACGCTCGGTGTCGCATCGGCCAGCCGCTCGAAAGCATCGACGAATCCTTCGACGATCATCTCGTGCTCGGGCACGAGCGTGGTGTCGCAGGCGGTTCCGAGCATCACCTTGCCGTTGTAGCTGGAAATGGTGAAACTCATCGGCTGATCGCCGGAGACCGGCGCCCAGCCGACGATGCCTTCGACCAGGCTGCCCGCCAGATACACCGGCGTGGGCGGGCCGGGGACGTTGGTCAGCGTGCCGAGGGACCGGTTGGCGAACAGATCCACCGACGCCTCGTAGAGCCCGCGGCCCAGACCGGCGATGGTTTCCTGGAACCGAAAGGCCAGAGCCGCCTCATGGCCGTGCTTGATCCGCTCCAATCTCCGTTTGGCTGCGGCCAACACCTTGATCGGGTCGGGTTCATCGGTCGGCAGCTCCAGTTGCACCAGGGCGAAGTCGTTGCCCAGATCGTCAGGCAAGGTGAGGTCAAGCGGCTTGAGGTTGACCGGCACCATGAACGTCACCGATGAGCAGGGCGCCTCATGGGCCCGAAGGTAATCGTGCAGCGCCCCGGCGACACAGGCCACCAGGACATCATTGACGGTGCTGCGATTGGCCCTGGCCAGCGCCTTCATCGCCGCCACCGGCAAGGCCTCCGACCAGGCCACGGCCTTCTCATCGCCTGCGGTCCCGGTCCACATGGTGGCATCGTTGCGGGTGCCCAGCAAGAGTTTCCGGACGGTGTCCACGTCACCGGGCACCGCGGAGAAGACATCGACCAACACCCCGCCGCCGGGCACCGCGACCCGCACCGTCCCGGCGATATCGGCCGCACTGGTCTTGGCGGCCGTCACCAGCGTGGCACCGGCCCCCACCGGATTACGCAGCATGAACCGTCCCATCCGGCCGGCGCGTTCGAACAGTCTCGGCGCCTCGGCGACCCGGCCGATCACACCGCCGGCGGTTCGCGCGGCCCGACCCGCCCCCGAGCGGACCCGCCGGCTCAGCGACTGGCCCGGCGGGTGCGGAAAGGCACCGGCCTGAATGACGGCGGGAGCCATCACCGGACCGCCATCCGGCAACGCGTCGAACAGGCTCATCGCCAACTGCACCATCCGCATACCGTCGGCGATCGCGTGGTGGCTGCGCAGAATCATGGCGCTGCCCTCGCCGTAGCGCTTGATCCAGATCGACTGCCACAGCGGATGATCCCGGTTGAGCATCCGACTGCGGTGCGCCGCGACCAGGTCCTGCAGCGCGCCGGGGTCGTCAGGATTCTGCAGCGACACCAGCGAGACGTGATTGTCGAAGGTGAAATCGGGGTCGGGTTCCCACCACCACGAGCCGTCCTCGTCCCGCACCGCCCGGCTGCGGAACACCGGGTAACGGTCCAGCAGTCGTTCCTCGACCACCGCGCGCAGGGCACCGAAATCCAGCGGCTCCGCAGTCCAGATCACCGAGTCGACCACCATCAGATTGTTCGGCCGGTCCATCTCCAACCACAGGGCATCCTGGATGCCGAGTCGGCGGCGTCCGTCCTGGACACCCAGCCGACGTCGCTCGCCCACCGCCACCTCCGAACGAAAGAAAACAAATATCGAGCCCATTGTTGCCCATGGACTCCCTCACCCGCCGGTTTCGCCCTGGATTCGACCCGAGAGCGAACGCCTTCGATCCGGCAGTCCGGTGCCCGCCCGCGCCGCGAGCCCTCTCGAGGCAGCTGCTTTTCGCCCATCTAGCAGCGACAACGCCATCAGCGGCAGCGGCCATCCCCGGCCTCGCCGGTCGCTCCCGGGTGGGCGATCGCAGGGGGCGCGAGCCATTCCCCGAGGATCAGCCGATCTCGAAATGCTGGTAGTCGATCGGATTACGCCATGCCCCGCCCCATCGCCAGCCCCGGTCGGTGAAGGCCCGCACCGCCGGGTCGCCGGCGGAAAGCAGGCCCGGTTCGGCGAGTTCACGGTCGAGATACCGACGGGCGGTCTTGGGCTGCAAGTCACCGGTGCTGTCGATATACGGGTTGACCAGCGGGTTGACGTCGATGGCCCGGCCGTAGGCATGAAGCGACCAGTCAGTGCCACCCGGCAGCGGCCGACAGTTGAATGCCGAGGTGTTGTTGTCTCGCATCGATAGTTCGTCCTCGGCCCCGGGGTAGTTCTCGACCGTCTGCATCTTCGCGATGGGATAGCGCAGCCGGACGAGTTGGTCGAAGATCGCGACGACGTCATCGACGACATCGCGGTGCACGACCATGGCGCCACGGTGCAGCCCCCCGTCATCACCCACGTAGTCCACTTCGACCCGCCGCAGCTCCTCCGGTCCGACCGGGCAGCCGGGCCGCCAGGTAGCGCCCAGGTCCGCAGCCGTGACCGGCAGTACGGCCGGGGCCGGCCGCGGGGCCGGCTGCGGCGGTGTCACCGTGCGCACCACCTCGGGATACCGCTGTTCATCTCCGGGCGCGGATGACACCGGGGCACTGCAGCCGGCCAAGAAGACGGCGGCCGCCGAAGCGGCCACCCAGGCTCCGGCCCTTCCCCTCGCCCTCCGTCGTCGCATCACCGCGGACCTCATCACAGGACAGCGCGGATCAGGCCAGCAGCGGGGCGATCACCGATCGGGGCACCAGCACCTGGGTGGCACCGTCCACCTCCGGCAACAGCCCGCCCTGGCTGAAGAAGAAGATCACGCCGTCATTGGTGATCGCGAAGTCCTGGTAGTTGGCGGGATCCAGGCCGGCGGCGGGAGCGATCGGGACGGGTTGGCCAGTTTGAGTCTGCAGTGCGTTCTGGACCGCGGGAAAGACAATCGGCAGCGGGTCGACGCCGGGCTTCCACAACGTCTGGTAGGTGACCAGCTCGCGGTAGGCCTGGTCCCAGACGAACGACTTGAACGAGGCCTTCGGCCGGTCGGCACCGGTGTTCTGAAACACCCGGAGAACCACGGACACCTGGCCGCGTGGTGGGACGACCGAGTTGTAGGTGGCCGCGCTGATATCCAACGAGTAGGGCGCCTCCCGGGGCGCCGAGGATCTCGCCACGTCGAGGAACTCGTCGCGGGTCTGCGCGACGAACTGGGTGATCGCCTCCATATCGGGGAAGTCGCTGGGGACGCTGATGTCGACGATATAGCCGGGATCCGTCAGCTGGATCTGGCACGCCATCCCGGTGTCGATACCCTCGATCTCGGTGCAGTAGTTCTCCGGCTCGGCCATCGCCACCACAGGGGACCCCAGCGCGACGGTGATCGCCGCTAACGACGCGGCCACGAAATTTCGCACGTCACGAGACTCTAACCGGTGCCCGTTCACCGCACCATGGGCCCCGACCCCGGACCCTTCTCCGCCGCCGGTTCGCCGCCGGGCATTTGGTACCGGAACTAGATCCGGCCTCATACCAGCGATTCATAGCGCAGACCGGTTGCATGCGCGACACTCGGGGTCAATAGGGAGCGCAGTCTCCCGCAATTGCGCTGTTCCTCGCCGCAGCAGGCGTCGATTTTCGAGGAATCGCGCCAAACTACCGGTGAGGGTCGTGACCGAGAAGCCGGAGGCCCGCATGTTCACCGGGCCCAAGACCCTCGACGATATCCACGCGAGACTCGAGGACTGCTGGGCGGACAACGGGCACGTGCCCGAAAGTATCCGGAACCAAGTCGCTATCGCAGTGGCGGAGATCGTGGCCAACATTGTCGAGCACGCGGCGCAAGCCGGCCCGGTGCTGATGCACATGTCGATTGAGGTGCGCGATGACGAGGTGCACGTCAGCTTCACCGACGACGGCAGCCCGTGCCCGGTCGACCCGGACGAGGCGAACATGCCGGATGAGTTTGCCGACCGCCGCCGCGGCATCCCGATGATTCGGGCTGTTCTGAGCAAGCTTTCCTACCACCGCTCCCCCACCCATAATCATTGGCGACTCGTCAGCCGGTCCTTCGGTTCAGGGGCGGCGCGGCCCCGATAAACTCGTCACTATGAACTCCCACTGGCAGCCGCCGACGCAACAACCGCTGCCGCCGGACCAACCTGATCGGCCCGTCCGCTCACGCTGGTTGCCCGCGGCGATCGTCACCGCCGCGGTGCTGATCGGCGCCGCACTGGTAGCCGGCGCCTTGATCCTCAGAGATACCAGGGCGGATTCCGCCGCGGGCTCGGAGACGACATGTCAGGCCTGGGCGGAGACACGTCAAACCCTCCGCTCCATCCCGGCCCTGCCATCAGGCTGGAACTGGGAAACCCCGAATATCGATACCTACATCAAGAACCAGAACACCCCGGTGGCCCAAGCCCTGGACCTCTTCGAGCCCAAGATCAACTCCACCCCCGTCGATGTCGCGCAGGCGGCGGAGGAATACATTGCGGCGCGACGCGACCAGATGAAGTCGCTCGCAGACCGCAGTTACACCCCCGACGACGGGGCCGCGGTCGATACCACTTTGGGGAACTTGAATCGCCTTTGCGGGATTGAGGACAACGGCCGCCGCATCTGAGTCGATGGTGACCGACAGCAGGCTTCGTCGACGTCGCGGCCGCGCTCAGCGGATCCCCCTGGGCCCCTTCGGCTTCGCAACGAACTCTTGCTCGGGACGACCGGTGGCGCCGTAACGCAGACCGACTTTGACCTCGTCACTGGTGGCGAGCCCGGCGAGATACCGTTGAGCGGTCGCTCGCGACACCCCGATCTCGGCCGCCACTTCGGCCGCTGACATCGGCTCCCCTGCACCCGCGAGCGCCTGCAGGACAAGTTCCTTGGTCGGTGAAGGTGTGGCCGCGGGCGACTGCTGGGGGACGATGCGCGGACGCAGCGCATCGAGTGCCGCGTCGATATCGCCGGGACCGAGGTTGCTGCCGGAGAGTATCCGGCGATAACGTGCGTAGCCCGACAGGCGCGCAGCCAACTCGGTCGGAGCGAACGGTTTGACCAGATAGCTCAACGCACCCGCAGCCATCGCGGCCCGAATAGTTTGCGCCTCGGTCGCCGCGCTCAACACTATTGAGTCGCAGAGGACTTCGCGGACGAAGTCGATCCCGGATCCGTCCGGAAGATAAACATCGACCAGGGCCAGATCAGCGGGCTCTGCCTTGCGGGCGGCAGCCAGAGTGTTGACGGTGTCGACCACTGTGAAGCCGGGCAGTGCCTCGACGATGCCGGCGTGCATATTGGCGACCCGGAAATCGTCTTCGACAACCAGTACCCGCAGTTCGCTGTTGCTCACCGATCACCCTCCGCCATGACGCCTGGCAATCGGGCGATGAACTCCGCCCCGCACAACTGCGACCCCGGATTGCCCGCGCTTGACAATCGGATATCGCCGCCCAGCGCCCGCGCGATCTGTCGGGAGAGGGTGAGCCCGATCCCGCGGCCGCCGGGCAGGTCGGAATCCTTCTTGGTGGATGCGCCTTCGACGAAAATTTCATCGACGAGGTCCGGCGCCACTCCGTCCCCGCTGTCGGCCACGGTGATGTGCAGAGTCGAATTGTCCTGCAGCAGTTCCACCTCCACCACCTTGGCCGAACTCCTCCCGGCGCTGGCCGCCTCGATGCCGTTGTCTAGCAGATTGCCCAGTACGGTCGTGACGTCGACCGGGAATGCGAGCTGGCCCGGCGCCCAGGTGTTTTGACCTATTCGCAGCGTGACGCCGGCCTCCCTGACCCCGGCCGCCTTAGCCGCGAGCAGCGCCTGCAGATAGGTA